>DATNQI010000036.1 GCA_036704125.1 Pantanalinema sp.
GTCGTCCGTGGCGACGAGAATTTTCATTGCAACCTCCTTCAGGGCTGATACCATCATTGTCCGCCCTCGCCTCGTTCGGGGATTCCGAATAAACTACGCGATGCCCCTCGCGCGGCATGGGGCGCTGACGCGAAGAAGAACGAACGGAGACGCCATCACGTTGAGCACCCACTATCTGCACACCAAGCTACGCGTTCACGACCTGGAGGCGGGGATCCGATTTTACCAGGAAGCTTTCGGCTATGAACTCCGCAAGCGCAAACCAGGCCCCGAGGGCAGCGAGATCGCCTTCGTTTCGCTTCCGGGCGACCAGACCGAGCTGCAGCTGGCCTATTACCCCGATGGGGACGCCTTCGAGGTGCCGGCCCTGATGCTGCATATCGCCTTGAAGGTGAGCGACGTCGAGGCGGCGGTGGCATCGGCCGTCAAGGCCGGAGCGACGCTGCGATCGGGGCCCTACGCGTTGCCCTCGGGTTCAAGGGTGGCCTTCGTGCGCGATCTCGACGGTTACGACCTCGAGCTGATCCAGAAGAGCGAGTAGGAGGAACGATCCCGGTGCGTTTGATCAACCAGCACGATATCCCGTGGCAGGAGAAGCGCTCCAAGAGCGGCAAGTACCAGCTGGCGCAGAAGGACCTGTCCCTGGCGCTGGGGGGCAAGAAGGACACCGGTACCTGGGGCGGCGGCCATCCTTTCGACGTCGCCTTGGTGAGAGTCCCGGAAGGAGCCAGGAACTGGCCGCTGCACACCCACACGACGCAGTGGGAGTTCTACGTGGTCCTCTCGGGGAGGGGGAGCGTCCGCTCCGACGATGGGGCGCATCCGGTCAAGGCCGGGGACTGCTTTCTCCTGGCGCCCGGAGAGTCCCACCAGATCGCTAGCGAGGGCGACGGAGATCTGATCTTCTACGTGATCGCAGACAACCCCCAGGCGGATATCTCGTACTACCCCGAATCGGACAAGTGGTTCATCAAGCCGCAGCGCAAGACCTTCCGCCTCCAGGAGGTCGGTTACTACGACGGCGAGGAGTAGCCGAGTTTAGCGAGGGGCGCTTTCTTGCGCCCTTTCTGCATTGATGAGTGGGGTCATTCGCTCGAAGAAAGGGCCGATGAAGACGCGCCGATTCATCCAGTTGACGTAAGTCATGCTTCCAGATGCAGCGACGAGCCCACGCAACACGGATGAGCCGCTGTTGTCCCAGAAGCCTTTCCCCGCATCCGGCACGAAGAGGGCATAGCCTAGCGCAAGGGCCCACGTTCCGAGCATCATGTAGGTTCCCATGTTGCAATGGAACCGTATGGTATCCACTGTTTCCAAATAGCCTTTCGTCTCCTCGCTCTTCAGGTCGGATAATGGACGCCGCGTCCCGTCTTGCATGGTTTCGAGATAAGCCACGGCATCTTGAGCGCCGAAGAACAGGCTTTCGGCTGCACGCCCGGCAAGGTACGGATCCTTGAGCATGAACGAGGCCGTGGCTGGCGCTGCCATGGCGTTCGGGACCTGAATGGACGTCAGGAGGGTCAGAGCGAGCAGTGTCGCGCGTGTTTTCATCGAACCTGAAACCTGTCTTGGTGATTGCTGCGTTTTTCTTGATTATCGTATCCGATTATATCGGTGCTCGCTCGAGGGTCCATGCTTGGCGTCCGATTGGGAAGCCTCAGCCTCAAGGCGTTCCTTGAGGAGACGGCGGCAGGTTGATCGACTCGGAAGCGAGCCGCTGCAACGGCAAGGTGAACCAGAAGCGGCTGCCGCGTCCGAGCTCGCTCATCACTTCGAGACGCCCCCCATGGGCCTCCACGATGGCCTTGCAGATGGCCAGCCCTATCCCGAGGCCACCTGCCTCGCGCGTGGTGCCCATGTCCGCCTGATGAAAGCGGACGAACAGGCGTGCCAGGACTTCGTCCGGGATCCCGATCCCCGTGTCGCTGATCTCCGTGACCACCTCGTTCCCCACGATGCCCGCGCGCAGCGAGACCTCGCCGCCGCGTGGAGTGAACTTGACGGCGTTGTCGACCAGGTTGTGGATGACCTCGATCACGCGCTCTCCGTCGATCACGAACTCGCCGGGCACGTCCACCGTCGTGCTCAGCGAAATCCCTTTCTCGGCTGCCTTGGCCTCGAGGTCGCGCAGGGCTTCGTGGACGACCGGCGCGTACTCGGTCGCAGAGCACGCGAGCTGGAATTTTCCGGCCTGGATGCGTCCCAGCTCGATCAGGTCCTTGACCTTGGCGTTCATCCGGGCGGCGCCGGAGAGCACCTGGTCCAGGTAGCCGCGTTGCGCATCGCTCAGGGGGCCCGCATCACCCTCGGCGAGCATGGTGCCGAAGCCGATCACCGAGCTGAGCGGGGTGCGAAGCTCGTGGCTGAGGGTGGCCAGAAACTCGTCCTTGTGGCGGTCCGCCTGGCGCAGCGCACGGTTGGCCTGCTCGAGCTCCTGAGCCCTGCGGGCAAGTTCGCTTTTCGTTCGCTTGAGCGCCGCTATCTCGCTGCTCAGCCGCGAGGTGAGGCCGCTGATCACCAGCCCGATGCCCCCCATGACGGCAAACGTGAGCAGGTAGCTCAGGTCGTAGACCCTGAGGGTGAGATAGGGCTCGGTGAAGAAGAAGTTGAAGGCGAGGACCGCGAGGATCGACGCCAGGGTCGCTGCGCCGAGGTCGCCCCGCAAGGCCACGGGAAGCAGGCCGAGCAGGTAGAGCATGATGAGGCTGGCCTCAGGCACCCTGCCGAACAGCAGCCTGTCCACGAGGGTGCAAAGCGCCATCGCGCCGAAGGCCCAAGCGTACGCGCGCCAAGGCGGCCGATCCCCGGCCTCAGAGGGACTGTCCGCCCCGATCCAACCGGTTATCCAGGGCTGAACCCGTGCCGCCTCGTCGGGCTTTTTCCCGGGCATCGGCGGCCTATTTCAGGACCTGAACGGGGCCGTGGTCGTCGCAGTGCCCCTCGTGCTCGTGGTGGAGTCTGCCGTTGACCACCCGGTCCTGGTGATCGCCGTGCGGGACCATGGGCTGGCCCGGATCGTGTACGGCGCAGGCGACCTGCTGGCAGGCGTCGGGATTGCGGTCGGTGACCGGGATGCTGCCTTCGTCCCAGTGCTCGCCGTGCTGGCGATGCAGGTGGCCGTCGTGCAGGTAGCCCGTCTCGTCGGCCCACTGGACCCTCAGGTGGCCGCAGTCTTTGCCGTGCTGGTGGTCGTGGCGCTGGTGGGTCTTGCATGCGGTGGTCATCGTGAAGCCCTCCTTTTCAGTGGCGGATGGGGTGCGGGTGGCGCGCGACGCGCGCGATCTCGTCCAGGAGCGCCGGGATCCCCGTGCCGTGCAGGGCGGAGATCAAGAGGGGGCGGCTCACCTCGCCCGCGAGCGAGCGGATCAGCGTCGGGGCGTCGATCATGTCGCGCTTGTTGATGACCGTGATGATCGGCTTGCCCGCGACGCCCAGCTCGTCCAGGACCTCGAGCACCGTCCGCACCTGCTGCTCGACCTCGGGATGGCTGCCGTCCACCACGTGGATCAGGGCGTCGGCCTCGACCACCTCCTCGAGGGTGGCGCGGAAGGCCGCCACCAGCAGGTGGGGCAGGTGCCGGATGAAGCCGACCGTGTCCGAGACCAGCGCCACGTCGCGACTCGGCAGCACCAGGCGCCGGGTGGTCGGGTCCAGGGTCGCGAACAGCCTGTCCTCGGAAAGCACCGAGGCCCTCGTCAGGGCGTTCAGGAGGGTGGACTTGCCCGCGTTGGTGTAGCCCACGAGCGCGAACTGCGGCAGGTGGGAGCGCCCGCGGCGCAGCTGGGCCCGGTGTCGCCTCAGCGCCTGGACCTCCCGCTCGAGGTGGGTGATCCGCGCGCGGATCCGGCGGCGATCGCTCTCGAGCTTCGTCTCGCCGGGGCCCCGGGTGCCGATGCCGCCGCCCAGGCGAGAGAGCGCCTCGCCCGTGCCCGTCAGCCGAGGCAGGCGATAGCTGAGCTGCGCCAGCTCCACCTGCAGCTTGCCGTCCCGGGTGTGGGCCCGCTGGGCGAAGATGTCGAGGATGAGCGCGGTGCGATCGACGACCTTGACCCCCACGATCCGCTCGAGGTTCGCTTGCTGGCTGGGCGAGAGCTCGTCGTTCACCAGCAGCGTGGTGGCGCCCTGCTCCTGGCACATCAGGGCGAGCGCCTCGGCCTTGCCGCTGCCGACCAGCGTCGCGGGATCGGGGCGGTCGCGCTTCTGGAGCACCCGCCCCAGCACCTCGGCCCCGGCGGTCAGGGCCAGCTGGTCCAGCTCGTCCAGGCTCGCCTCGGCGGCCCCGGGATCCTGGTCGGGCGTCTGGAGGCCGACCAAGAGCGCCTTCTCCTTGCCGGTCTCGACGGCGATCGCGCGGTTGTAGCGCGCGAACTCTCGCTCGATCTCGTCCACGAGGAAGGCCACGTCGACGGTCTCGAGGGTCTCGCGCAGCGAGCGGGGCTCGTCGAGGCGCCAGAGGTGGCCCTCGGCGTCGGCGAGCGGCGAGAGGGTCGCCATCCAGACCAGGGAGCGCGTCAGGTCGGTGGCCTCGGGCTCGACGACGGCGATGAGGTCGAGCCGGTGGCGCTGCAGCAGCACCAGCTCGGCGCGCCCGATGCCGCCGCCCTTGCTGCGCACGACGACGAGGCGATCGCCCGAGAGCCGGGCCGCCCCCAGCCGCTCGATCTCGCTGGGCAACTCCAGGCGCCCGTCTCCGACCACGACGCGCTGCAGGTGGCCGCGGCGGGAGACCTGGAGCGCGATGTCGCGGTTGAGGCGCTGCGCGATTTCCGCGGTCCTTTCCACCAGCTCGTGGGTCACCAGCTGACCGGGCGGCACGCGCCGCAAGGTCAGCCGTTCGAGGACGCGCAGTTCGCTGGGCTTCAGGCCACGCAGGTTTCCGGACAGCCTCTCCATCGGCACCCGCCCTTTCTTGCTGCTGGGGCGCGAGAATGTGCTGCGGAGTATAGGTGCTCCGGCGCGGCCCTACCACCGATGCCAGGCCGCTTTGCGCCGGGCGCGGGTCAGTACTGGTTGAGGGTGCCCCACTGCCGGGCCTTGCGCTCGGCCAGGGCGAAGGCGGCGATCCCGAGGCCCAGGAAGACGGCGGTGTTGATCGCGAGGCTCGTGACGGCCCCGCTCGCGAACAGCTTCGAAAGCGGCACGCCCGTGACGGCGAGCTCCTTGAGGACCAGAAGGGCCTTGGTGAAGGGGAAGTTGTTCACGAAGCCCGACATCCAGCCCGGCAACGCGTTGAGGGGCAGGATGGCCAGGCCGAACACCAGCATCACCGCGAACTGGGAGAGGGTGGCGACCTTCTTGTAGAGCAGGGCCGCGCCCCCGAGCATCAGGCCGATGCCCTCGGTGCCGAGGTACATCAAGGTGAGCAGGATGGCGAAGCCCGGCACGTTCAGGTGGAAGCGCACGCCGGTGACGAAGGTCGCGATCGCAAGCACCAGGGCGAAGCGCGCGAGCATCTCGACGTACGAGGCGAGGTCACGCATCAGGACGATGACGACCAGAGGAGGCGGGCTGAGCGCGGCCTGCTCGAGGGTGCCGGTCTGCACCTCGTCGGCCAGAAGCTCGGTGGCGTTGCCGATCCCGTTGATGGCGATGTAGGTGATGAGCAGGCCCAAGAGGCGCTCCATCTGACCCGTCTCGAAGCCGGGAAGCGCCGAGGCCCCCATTCCGCCCATGGCGCCGAAGCCGAAGTAGATCATGAAGGCGAAGCCCAGGTTCCACACCAGGCGGCTGACGAGCTCGAACGGGTAGCGGGTGAGAAGGATGAACTCGCGCTTGAGTTCGGCCCAGAAGAGGTTCAGGTAGCTCATGCGATCCCTTCGATGACGCGGCGGTAGATGGCCTCGAGGTTGGTCTCGTGCTGCTGGATGCCGATCAGCTCGACGCCGCCCTCGCGCAGCGGGTCGAGCGCGCGGTAGAGGAGGCCGGCGTCGCCTTCGGGCAGGGTGAAGCGGGACACCCCCGCCTCGCTGGTGAGATCCAGGCCGCCCAGCGACGCGATGGCCGCGCGCAGCCCGGGCGAGAGCTCGCCGCGCAAGCGCACGTCGTAACCGGGCGTGCGGTGGGCGTCCATGAGCTGGTCGAGCGATTGCAGGGTGGCGAGCTTGCCGCCCGCGATGATGGCGATCCGGTCGGAGAGCGCCTGGGCCACCTCCATCTGGTGGGTGGTCAGGATGATCCCGCAGCCGTCGTCGGCGATCGCGCGGACCGTCTCCTTGAAGGTCGACGCCGCCACCACGTCCAGCCCGAGGGTCGGCTCGTCCAGGAGCAGCACGCGCGGCTGGTTGACGAGCGCGATGGCGATCGCCACGCGCTGCTGAAGCCCGCGCGAGAGCTCGCCCACCCGCTTTTTCAGGTGATCCTGAAGGTCGAGGCGCTCGATCAGGGTGTTCGTGCGGTCCTTGAGCCCGGGCACCCCCTTGAGGGCGCCGAAGTAGTGCAAGTTCTCCTGGATGGTCAGCTTCCAGTGAAGGTTGCGGTTGCCTTCGAGCACCGCGCCGAGTCGCTGGACGGCCTGCGTCCGGTGCTTCACCACGTCGATGCCAGCCAGGGTGATCCGGCCCGAGGTCGGCAGCAGCAGTCCCGCGATCATCTTGAGGGTCGTGGTCTTGCCCGCGCCGTTGGGGCCCAGCAGGCCGAGGATCTCGCCCGGCTCGACGTGGAAGCTGACGCCCCGGACCGCGGTGTGCGCCGCTCGGCCCAGGCGGGCGGGATACACCTTCTCGAGGTCCTGGATCCGGAGACCCGCTTCGACGGCGAGCGGGGCGGCGCCGGCGACGGCCGGCTGGGTGGCAAGGTTCATCTGGTGGCACACGCTTTCAGCTCGGGGACATCCCCCCATCATAGCCGAAGGCGGGCGTACAAGGAAGCTCCTTATCTTTTGTCACGGGAAGGTCGAGGGGCGTACTCGCTTGCTGCCTGCGATCAGCGCGAAGACCACCAGGCCGACGGCGAACACGACCGCCCAGCCGATCGGAGGCGTCCGCTGCTCTCCCGCGATGGCCACCAGGCCCCACACCAGCGCTGCGTCGAAGGCCCAGTCCCGATTCAGGAAGCCCATCGCGGCGCCGAGCCCCCCCATCGCGAGGATGGCGAGCGCCGCCCAGGCCACCGGCGGCAGGAGGAAGGACCGCACGCCCATTTCGTCGGTCATCACGCCCGTGACGCTTAGCACGGTCGCGATCGAAAGCCATCCGAGGTAGAGGCCGAGCGGCCAGCTGACGCAGAGGCGCTGGGCCACTCCTTTCGCCTGCTCGCCCTGGAAGCGCCGGTAGGCGAAGGCGGCGCCTGCGAGCATGCCGATGACGAGCCCCATGGCAAGCGGCATCTGCTCGTAGGCGATTGCCACGGGCCACAGGGCGCCGCAGGCCATGGAGACGAGCATGGGGGCGCGGGTCTCGGCGAGGCGCGCACCGCGCGGGTGGATGGGGATCCACTGGTAGGCGGCGTAGGCCCCGAGGCCCAGGAAGATGAGCCCCCAGATCGAGAAGGCGTAGGGCGCGGGATCCAGGTAGAGGGGGGCCCTCGTCTGGCTGACCTCCTGGATCGTCCGGGGCAAGAGGGCAGAGCTGAACGCGTTGAGCACGAGCATGGCGAACCACGCCCCGAGCACGCCGTAGCGTAGCCAGGTTGGCCCTTGATGGCGCCGGGCCTCTTCGAGGAAGCTCGGGTACCAGATGTGCCGAAGCACCGGGGTCTTCTTCTGAGGAGACTTTTGCATGGGGGCCTCCTTGACGCGAAAGTCGCCTCAGTATGGCTCCGATGGGGCAGGGTTCAACGGGCAGACACCGGTCCTTGGGCTATCATGGAGGCGCTGGTTGCCGACAATCGAAGGGAGGGCCCGTCATGGCTGCGCGTAGCGAGTGGGAGAAGATGGTCGAGGGCGAGATCTACGACGCCTACGCGCCCGAGCTGGTCGAGGGCCGCAAGCGCGCGCGCGGCCTGCTGCGGCGCTACAACGCATCGACCGAGGAGCAGGGGCCCCATCGCCTCGACCTGCTCAAGGAGCTGTTCGGTTCGATCGGCGCTCGCCTCGAGGTCGAGCCCCCCTTTCGCTGCGACTACGGCACCAACATCCACGCGGGCGACGGGGTCTACATGAACTTCGACTGCCTCATCCTGGACTGCGCCGAGGTACGCATCGGCCGCAACGTCATGTTCGGTCCCGGCGTCCACGTCTACGCCGCATGCCATCCCGTGGAGGCCGAGATCCGGATCCAGGGGCCGGAGTTCGCGCGCCCGGTCACCATCGGCGACAACGTGTGGATCGGCGGGCGCAGCGTGATCTGCCCCGGAGTGACCATCGGCGCGAACACCACCATCGGGGCGGGAAGCGTGGTGACGCGCGATATCCCGGCGAACGTCGTGGCCGCGGGCAACCCCTGCCGGGTGATTCGCTCCCTCTGAGGCGCCCGAAGGCCCGCATTCTCGCGCTGCACGCTACAATGGAGCGTCACCGCCGCTTCACAGGACGGACCATGAACTCCCACCAATCCCGCACGCTCGGCTGGATCTTCCTCTACGCCCTGCTCGTCGTCGCCACCTACGCCATGCTGCGACCCTTCTGGGAGGCCCTCGCGTGGTCGTTCATCCTGGCGGCGGTCTCGTGGCCCCTCTACAAGCGCCTGCACGGCGTCCTGAAGCAGCGCGACACCCTCGCGGCCGTCGTGATGAGCCTGGGGGTGATCGCCATCGTCGTGGTGCCCATGGCCCTCATCTTCAGCTCCCTGTTCGCCGAGCTGGGCCCCGCCTACGCCATTCTCAAGAACCTGCTCGTCTCGCCGCCCGCGCCGCCCGACTGGCTCTCTCGCGTGCCGGCCGCCCAGCAGGCGTGGCTGGATGCTGCCCAGGCCCTGCGGCACGGGTCGGTCCTGGGCAAGGACCTCCTGTTGCCGCTCCTGCGCCCGGGCACCCAGGCCCTCGCGCTGGTGGGCGCCAACATGGGCCAGGCGGGCCTCGCCTTCTTCACCCTGTTCTTCCTGTACCGCAACGGCGATCGCTACTTCTCCCAGGCCAAGGCCGTCCTCTCCCACCTGCTCGGCGAGCGTGCAGAGCGCCTGCTCAATCCCACCAAGGAGGCCATGCGCGCCGTGTTCGCGGGCGTCATCCTCGCGGCGGTCGCCCAGGGCATCGCGGCGGGCCTGGGCTTCGCGCTGGTCGGGCTGCGCGCGCCCATCCTGCTCGGAGTCGCCACGAGCCTGCTGGCGCTGATCCCCTTCGGGGCGGTCCTCATCTGGGGCACGGCGGCGGCGGGCCTCTTCTTCGCGGGCGCGACCGTCAAGGCCCTCATCCTGGTCGCCTGGGGCGTCGTGATCGTCAGCAGCGTGGACAACCTGGTCCGGCCGCTCGTCATCTCGGGCACCTCGCGCCTGCCCTACCTCCAGACCTTCTTCTTCATCCTGGGCGGCCTGGCCGTGTTCGGCCTGGTCGGTCTCTTCATCGGGCCCGCGGTCCTCGCGGTCTGGATGGTCCTCTGGGACGAGTGGGTGGAGGCCGGCAAGCGCGAGGCATGAGCGCCGGCTTCTCCAGGGTCACCGTCTCGGAGCGCACCGCGGAGCTTCTGCGGCACGAGCTTCGCGGGCTGGCGAGCCGCGTCGACGCCCTGGTCCGCATCGCCTGGAACTTCCACCAGGGCGGTCGCTGCGCCCCCGGCAAGCAGATCCGCCACCTGAGCGACGGCCTGTACAAGCTGCGCCTCACCGCGGCCCTGCGCATCCCCTTCTTCTTCTCGCAGGGCCCCCAGGGGGTCGCCCTCCACTTCGGCGACATCGGATCCCACGCGGCCGGCGAGGTCTGGCACCGGCAAGCACCGGTCGTCGCGATCGCCGAGGCCCTCCAGGTCGCGCCCGAGCCCATCTCGATCGAGTTCGCCGAACCCCTGTCCTCCCAGCGCCCCTGGCCCATCCGGCGCGTCTGGGATCCCGACTGGGACGAGCGCCGACGCCGCGAGCCCGATGCGGGGCTCTTGCTCGATCTCGACGAGGACCAGCGCGCCGTCGCCCTGCGCCCGGGCCCGGTCCTGCTCAAGGGCGGGGCGGGCAGCGGCAAGACCACCGTCGCCCTCTACCGCCTGATCATGGGGCAGACGAGCAGCGCCAGGGGGCAGCTCTACGTCACCTACACCCCCCAGCTCAAACATCACGCCGAGCGGCTCTACCGGTGCCTTTCCCCCGGGCGCGATCGTCCCGTGCGCTTCATGACCCTCGAGGAGGTCTGCCGCGCGATCCTGCCCGGCGAGGCCGACTTCGCGCCCGAGCGCCGGCAGACCCTCTCGACCTTCAGGCGAAGCCTCTTCGGACGCCTCAACCGCTTCATCGGGCGCGACCCCGAGCGCTACTGGGAGGAGATCCAGGCCGTCATCAAGGGGGACGAGCAGCTGCTCGCGACCCCCGAGCGCGCCTACCTCACCCGCGAGGCCTACTTGCAGAGCCCGCTGCGCACCTCCGACGAGCCGGAGGCCTTCTACCGGGTCTTCGAGGCCTACCGTGCGCTGGGGGGCTGGGACGACCTGGACCTGGCACAGGCGGCCTACCGTGTCATGGCCAGCGGCCACAACCCGCTGGGCACCTTCGACGAGCTGGTCATCGACGAGGCCCAGGACCTGACGGCTTTCCACCTGGGCATCCTCATGCGCCTGTGCGCGCGTCCGGACGGCTTTTTCCTGGCCGGGGACACCCAGCAGGCCATTCACCCCGGCCGCTTCGACTGGCTGCGCTCGCGCGAACGGCTCTACCGGTACTGGCAGATCGGCCTCGGGCGCGAGGCGGTCCTGCAGCTGCCCACCAACTACCGCTCCCCGGCGAGCGTGGTGGCCCTCGCCAACGCCATCTCCGCCTGGCGCGGGCGGGCCTTCGGGGATCCCGACGCGGCCCCTGTCGAGGCCATCAAGCAGGGAAGTGCCGTGGCGCGCCTGAGGCCGGGCGAGATCGGTCCTCTGCCCCCACCCGACCGGCTAAGCGCCCGCCTGATGATCGTCGTGGCGGACGAGGCCGCCAAGGAGGCCCTGCGCCCGCGCTTCGGCGAGGCCCCCCTCTTCACCGTCCACGAGGCCAAGGGACTCGAGCGCGAGCGGGTCGTCCTCTGGAACCTGCTCGAGGCGGACCTCGAGGTCTGGCAGCGCAGGGAAGCGGCGGACTCGCGCTTCCGGTACGCGATCAATCGCTTCAACGTGGCGATCACCCGGGCGACCGAGCAGCTCATCATCGTGGACGCCTTCCTGCCCACGGGCTGGGAGCCGCTCTCGACCCTCCCGCTGCTCGAAGGGGAGGCGGCGCTCGAGTGCCTGCAAGGCGCCATGGACGCCGCCGACGAGGCGCCGGCCTTCATCGCCGAGCGCGCCGAAGAGCTCGAGGCCCACGGCGCCCACGCGCAGGCGGCCGCCCTCTTCGAGCGCCTCGGCGCCTGGGAGCGCGCGGCGGCCTGCCATGAGGCCCTGGGGCGGTGGGACGCCGCCGCCCTGTGCTACGAGCACGCCGGAAAGTTCAAGAAGGCCGCGGCGTGCGCGGTCGAGGCGGGCCTCTGGCGCGACGCGGCCACCTACTTCGACCTTGCGGGCGACAGGCGTCGCGCTGCCGAATACCTGCTCGCGGGGGGCGCCTGGCAGGAGGCCCTGCCTCGCCTGCAAGCCCTGGGGGACGTCGCCGGCGTGGCGCGCTGCCTCGAGAAGCTGGGAGACGACGAGGCCGCCGCGCGCGCCTACGAGCAGGCGGGCGACCAGGCGAGCCGGGCCCGGTGCCTGGGCCGGATCGGGCAGGACGAGGCCGCCGCGCGCCACTTCGAGGCGTGCGGCGCATGGGCGCAGGCCGCGGCCCACTACGAGCGCGCGGGCAAGCCGATCGAGGCCTACGCGGCCTACTGTTTGGGGGAGGAGTGGCGGCAGGCCGGGCGACTCATGGCCCAGGCGGGGGACTGGGAGGCGGCCCTGCGGCACTTTAGGAGCGCCGAGGCGCCCTTGCTCGCCATGTACGCCGCCACGCGCAAGAACGACAAGAAGGCCCTCCTGCGCGCCGCGGAGCGCTTCGCGATCGCTTCGAGCGCGGAGCCCGCCGTCAGCGACAGGCCCGCCCACGAGGCGATCGCGTTCTGGCGGGCCCTGATGAGCGAGGACTTCTCCTGGGTCTGGGAGGCCGACGCGCGCGAGCTTGCGCCGGTGGCCTGGCGCATCTTCGGCGAGGTGTTCGCAGCCCAGGCCGAGCGCGCGCGGCGCATCGACTGGGCGGCGCTCGACGCCCATGTGGCGGCTGGTCGCTATGCCGAGGCCGCCGACCTGCTTTCGCGCGCCGGGCGCGTCGAGGCCGAGGCCTTCATGCGCGCTCGGGCGGGCGAGGGCTACTCGACGTAGACCGCGGTACCGCTCGCGCTCACCATGATCATGCTGCCGTCGGCCCCGATCGTCTCGTAGTCGAGATCGACGCCGACCACGGCGTTGGCGCCGGACTTGCGGGCTTCCTCGATCATCTCCTTGACGGCGATGTCCTTGGCTCGTCGCAGCTCCTTCTCGTAGGAGGCCGAGCGGCCGCCGACGATGTCGCGAATGCTCGCGAAGAAGTCCTTGAAGATGTTGGCGCCCAGGATGGCCTCGCCGCTGACCAGGCCCAGGTACTTGGTGATCTGCTTGCCGTCGATGCCGGGGGTGGTGGTGACGATCATGGTGCGTTCCTTGCGGTGAAGTGAGGGATGCACGGTCATCATACTCCAGGCGACGCCCGGGGCGCGACTTGCTAGAATGGTCCAGAGGCGGAGGAGGGAATATCGCTTGATTTCGAGGCTGTTGCGCAGGGTCGGATGGTTTTACCTGCTCGCTTTCGGGGTGGCGGTGCTGGCGCTGCTGGCCTTTGCCAGGCTCGCCGACGAGGTCCTCGAGACCGAAATGGTGCGCTTCGATCACGCCGTGCTCGCCTGGGTCCAGGCCCACGTGTCGCCCGAGTTCAGCCCCTGGGTCGTCGGCCTGAGCTGGATCGGCTCGGTGCCTGCCATCGCCCTGTTCGGCGCCCTCTTCGCGCTGGTCCTGCTCGCGCGCGCGCAGCGCCTCGATGCGGCGACGCTGGTGGCGGTGCTCACCGGCGGCGGCGCCCTCACCTTCATCCTCAAGCACGTCTTCAGGCAGGCGCGCCCCACCCACTTCCCGTCACTCGGCGGCGAGACGACCTACTCCTTCCCGAGCGGCCATGCCCTCATGTCGGTCTGCTTCTTTGGCTATCTGGCTTACTGGGTGGTCGCCCAGGCGCCGCGCGAGCCCTGGCGCTGGGTCGTGGCAGCAGGCTGCCTGGGTATTTCGGGCCTCATCGGCCTGAGCCGCCTTTACCTGGCCGCCCACTGGCCGACGGACATCGTCGCCGGGGCCCTGGTGGCCGTATTCTGGCTCGCCTGCTGCCTGTCGGGGCGGCGCTGGATGTCCACCCGCCAGCCGTAGCGCCGAGGCAAGCCCGGTGCCTCGATGGCAAGGCTCGCACAAATCCCGAGAAAAATTGGCATCGGGGCGCTACAGCCTTCGTGCGGCGCGGCGCACCATGCACGGGTCCCTATGAGCTGCGAGGCGAGGATCCATGGTTGCTTGGGCGCGGATGTGCGGCTGGTTGCTCGTCGTCATCGGCCTGGCGCTCGATGCGGCTTGCCGCGAGGGGGCGCCACGCGCCGATGGCAAGGTGCGCCTGCGCCTGTCGGGCTACGCGGGGAACCCCGCCGAGACCGATCTCATGCGCGAGCTCGTGGCCGACTTCAACGCCTCGCAGCGCGAGATCGTCGTTCGCTACGAGCCGGTGCCCGGCCAGTACTACCCCAAGCTGCTCACCATGCTCGCGAGCAGGACGGCCCCCGACGTCTTCTACCTCGACATCCTGTACTTCCAGCCGTTCCTCGCCAAGCGCTCGATCCTCAGGCCCCTGGACGACTTCCTGGCCTCCGCCTCGACCAGAACGGGCGACTTCGTCCCCGCTTTGATCGCCGCCTTCAGCGACAAGGGCAAGGTATACGGCATCCCCAAGGACTTCAACACCCTGGGGCTCTACTACAACCGCAAAAGCTTCGATCGCGCGGGCCTCGCCTATCCGACCGACCGGTGGGACCTCGCGCGCTTTCGCGAGGCCGCCGAACGCCTGACGCGGCCGCA
Organism: Pantanalinema sp.; assembly: GCA_036704125.1. Lineage (NCBI taxonomy): Bacteria > Bacillati > Cyanobacteriota > Cyanophyceae > Leptolyngbyales > Leptolyngbyaceae > Pantanalinema > Pantanalinema sp. Next base: position 14,105 of record DATNQI010000036.1, read on the forward strand.
AGGGCCCGCGCCCCGCAGCGGCTTCGCGATGCCCCCCGACAACGCGGATCGCTTCCTTCCCATCGCCGCCATGTTCGGCGCGACGCTGTACGCCCCCGACGGGGCGTGCGCGATCGCAAGCCCCCAAGGCGTGCAGGCCCTCACCTACTACGCCGCTCTGAGGCGCACGGACCGTTCGGCCATCTTCCCGTCCGAGGTCGGCGCAAGCTGGACGGGCGATGCGTTCGGGCGGGCGCAGGCCGCCATGGTCTTCGAGGGCAGCTGGCTGACGCCCTACCTCGAGGAGTCCTTTCCACGGCTCGACTACGGCCTCACCCAGCTCCCCCGAGGCCCCGCGGGCCGCAGCAACTTCCTTTTCACCGTGGCCTACGTCATCCCCCAGAGCGCGAAGCACCCCGAGGCAGCCTGGAAGCTCATCGCGTACCTGACGAACGAAGCCTCCCAGGAGCGGATCACCTTCGCGCTGCCCAGCCGCAAGGCGGTGAGCGAGCGCTTCGTCGCGAAGCACCCCGAGTACCGCGCGATCCTCTCGGCAGCGGCGTACGCCAGGCCCTACGCCTTCGGGCCCCGGGGCAACCGGGTCAACGATCGCCTCGGCCTCGCGGTGCAAGAGGTCCTGCTCGGGGTCAAGCCGCCCAAGCAGGCCCTTGATGACGCGGCCGCGGCCATCGATCGGATCAACAGGCTCTGAGCGCCATGGGCAAGCGATGGAGCGAGGCGATCGCGGGGGTCGTGTTCCTGTTGCCCTTCCTCGCGGTGCTCGTGGTGTTCGTCGGGTGGCCGCTCGTGAACGCGCTGTGGCTCTCGTTCCACTCCTACGACCTCTTCTCTGCGCCGCGCTGGGTCGGGCTCGAGAATTACCGCTTCCTCCTGAACGAGCCCGACTTCTGGATCAGCCTGCGCAACACCACCCTCTACACCCTGGTGGTCGTCTCGCTCCAGACCGCCTTCGCCCTCTTCCTCGCGCTGCTCATGGATCGCGAGATCCGGGGCAAGACCCTGTTCCGGGTGGCGCTCTTCCTGCCCTCGGTGACGAGCTCGGTCGCGATCTCGCTGATCTTCATGTTCCTCTTCTTCAAGAACGGGGGCCTCAACCAGCTCTTTTCCTGGCTGCGCCTGGATCGGCTCCTCGCGCTCTTCGGCCTTGCGGTCCCCGTCGACTGGCTCGGGGACGTCCACACGGCCCTCGGGGCGATCATGGCGCAGAACGTCTGGTCCACGGCGGGCTTCTTCATGGTCGTCTTTCTCGCGGGCTTGCAGGACATCCCTGAGACCCTCTACGAGGCGGCGCGCCTCGACGGGGCGAATGCCTGGGGCCAGTTCCGGTACGTCACCCTGCCGCTCTTGCGCCCGACGACCTTCTACGTGACGACGATTGGCCTCATCGGCTGCTTCCAGGTCTTCGACCAGGTCTACATCATGACGGGCGGCGGTCCGCTCAAGTCCACCCTCACGATCGCGTACCTGCTCTACCAGGAGGCGTTCATGAACTTCAACATGGGCTACGCGTGCGCGATCGCCTTCGTCCTGGCGACCCTCATCCTCCTCTGCACCCTGCTGCAGCGCCGGCTCCTGGGGGACTGAGCGATGCGCCGCGCCCGGGCGATCCTCCTCTACGCCGTGCTTGCGATCTTCGCGCTCGCGTCGGTGTCTCCCTTCGGCTTCGCGCTGCTCACGTCGCTCAAGGAGCCCGGGCAGGCCTTCTTGCCGGGCGTGTGGCCGCGTCCTCTCACCTTCGAGAACTACTTCGAGGTCGTGCGGACCATGCCGCTCTTCCTGCGCTGGGTCTTCAACAGCCTGCTCGTCGCGGTGGTCTCGGTCGCGCTCCTGCTGCTCCTGAGCCTGATGGGCGGCTTCTCGCTGGCGCGCATCGCGTTTCCCGGGCGCAAGGCGCTGTTCGTGGTGCTGCTCGCCTCGATGACGATCCCGAACCAGGTGCTTTGGATCCCGAACTACGTCACCCTCGCGCGCCTCGGCTGGATCGACACCTACTGGGGCCTCGTCCCGGGGCTGGTTGCGACCCTCTCGAGCGGGATCTTCATGGTCGCGCAGTTCCTCAGGGCCCTGCCGGTGGAGCTCGAGGAGGCCGCCACCCTGGACGGCCTCTCGCGCTACGGCATGTTCTGGCGCCTGATCGTGCCCCTCACCGGCCCCGTTGCCGCCACCGTGACCATCACGAGCTTCATGGCGAGCTGGAACGCCTTCGCCTGGCCTCTCATCGTCCTGAACTCGCCCGAGTGGTTCACGCTGCCGGTCGGCCTCAACTTCTTCAAGGGCCTCTACGTCACGCGCTGGACCCTCATCATGGCGGGATCCATGTTCAACACCCTGCCGGTGCTGGTGGTGTTCGCCGTCTTCCAGCGCCACTTCATCAAGGGGGTGGCCGCCACGGGACTCAAGGAGTGAGGAGGGTGCTAGAATGGTCTCTCACCCGTTACTAGCAAGGATCGACCATCGAAATGAACGTCATCGACACAGGCATCCCCGGGCTCATCGTGGTCGAGCCCAAGGTCTTCGGCGACGCGCGCGGCTTCTTCCTCGAGACCTACGCGCAGATCCGCTACGGCGAGGCCGGCATCGCGGGGCCCTTCGTGCAGGCCAACCACTCGCGATCGCGCCGCGGGGTGCTGCGCGGGCTGCACTACCAGCTGGTGCAGCCGCAGGGCAAGCTCGTGAGCGTCGCGCGCGGCGCGGTCTACGACGTGGCGGTGGACGTCCGGCGCGGCTCGCCGACCTTCGGCAAGTCCTACGGGACGGTGCTCGACGACGTGACGCACCGCCAGATGTACGTGCCGGCGGGCTTCGCGCACGGCTTCGCGGTGCTCTCCGAGGAGTGCGACTTCCTCTACCAGGTGACGGACTACTACCACCCCGCCTCGGAGCAGGGCATCGCCTGGAACGACCCTGCACTCGAGATCGACTGGCCGATCCAGGACGTGCTGCTCTCCGACAAGGACCGCCTGCACCCGCGCCTTGCGGACCAGGATCCCGACAAGCTGCCCGTCTGGGTGGGCTGAATACCGCACGCAAGCGAGACCCTCGGTGCCTTTGCCCCGGACCCTCTCCCTGCAAGCGCTGAACCGCGCGACGCTCGCGCGCCAGCTGTTGCTCGAGCGGGCGAATGCGCCGGTGGTCGAGGCGATCGAACGGCTCGCCGGCATGCAGGCGCAGATCCCCAAGCCGCCGTTCGTCGGTCTCTGGAGCCGCCTTGCGGACTTCAGGCGTTCGGCGCTGTTCGATGCCTTGCATCGCAGAACGATCGTCCGGGCGACGATGATGCGCGGCACCCTCCACTACATGAGCGCCGAGGATTATCTCGGCCTGCGCCCCGCCTTGAGCGACTTCCTGGCCCAGGCCTTGCGGGCCACCCTGCGAACGCGCCTGGACGGCCTCGATGTCGCCGGGGTGGTCGAAGCGGCGCGCGGCGTCTTTGCGGAACACCCCCATACCTTCACGGCGCTGCGCGACCGGCTCATGGAGCGCTTTACCGACGCTGACGAGCGGGTCCTGGGCTTCACCGCGAGGATGCACCTGCCGCTGGTCATGGTGCCGGACGGCTCGGCGTGGGGATATCCGGCCGACGCCGCCTTCACCCTTGCCGAGGGGTGGCTTTCTCGGCCCATGGGCACCGACGAGGGGCCAAGTGAGCTCGTCCGGCGCTACCTGGCCGCCTTCGGCCCCGCCACGGTGGCCGATGCGCAGGCCTGGTCGGGCCTCAAGGGCCTCAAGGAGACCTTCGAGGCCCTGCGGCCCGAGCTCGTCACCTTCCGCGACGCGCGCAAGCGCGAGTTCTTCGACCTGCCGGACGCGCCCCGGCCCGCCGAGGACGTCCCGGCCCCGGCGCGCTTCCTGCCCGAGTACGACAACCTGGTCCTGGCCCATGCCGATCGCACGCGGCTCGTCGCCGACGTCCATCGCCCCAGGATCGTGACGAAGAACCTCAAGGTCCTCGCGACCTTCCTGATCGACGGCGCGGTGGCCGGCACGTGGCGGATCGAGCGCAAGGCGAAGGCGGCGACGCTGGTGGTCGAGCCCTTCGAGCCCCTGAGCGCTTCTCGGCGAGACGAGCTCGAAGCCGAGGGGGAGGGCCTGCTTCGCTTCTGCGAGGAGGAGGCGCGCACGCAAGACATCCGCTTCGCGTCGCCCTAGCCCGGCTTTGCTTGACAATTAATCTACGTAGAACTAAAATTCAAATTAGTTCTACGTAGGATTTTTCCTGAAAGCATCGCTCGGAGACCCCCGCCGTGAGAGACCCCCGCTACCCCGTTTCCCAGGACGTCTCGCTCTTGCCCGTGCACCGTGCCTTGCACGCCTGCGTTCAGCAGTCGGGGCGCGTGATGACGCGCTTCGTCGAGGCGCGGGGATTGACGTCCTCCCAGTTCGACGTCCTGGCCACTCTGGGGGACACGGCGGGCATGACCTTCAAGGAGCTCAGCCTGCGATCGATGGTCACCGGCGGGACGCTCACGCCGGTCCTGAACCGCATGGAGGCCAAGGGCCTCGTCGCGCGCTGCAAGGGCGAGCAGGACAGCCGCCAGACCCTCGTGCGCCTGACGCCCGAGGGCCAGGCCCTCTACGAAGAGACCTTCTTGCCCTTCATCGACTTTGCGCAGGGCTACCTGGACCGCCTCACCCCTGATGAGCAGACGCAGCTGAGCGCCCTGCTGGACAAGCTCGCTTGCGCCTTTTGCGAGGAGAACACCCATGACTAGCCCCACGACCCGGATGCCGACCCTTTACATCCCGCACGGCGGCGGTCCGTGCTTCTTCATGGACCCCATGCCCGGCGCTCCCGCCGACATGTGGGAATCGATGGCGGCCTACCTGCGCGGCATCGCCTCCGCCGTCGGCGTCCGGCCGAAGGCGGTGCTCGTGATCTCGGGTCACTGGGAGGTCGAGCGCCCGACGCTCAACGTGGCCCCGAAGCCGGAGCTGCTCTACGACTACTACGGCTTTCCCGAGCACACCTACCGCCTGAAGTATCCCGCCCCCGGCTCGCCCGAGGTGGCCGCGCGCGTGCGCGAGCTGCTCGCCGCAAGCGGCATCGAGTCGGGCGAGGATGCCACGCGCGGTCTGGACCACGGCGTCTTCGTGCCCTTCATGCTGATCTATCCCGAGGCGGACGTCCCGATCGTGCAGCTCTCGCTCCAGGCGAACCTCGATGCGGCCGATCACCTCGCGATCGGCCGGGCGCTCGCGCCGCTGCGGGACGAGGGCGTGCTCATCGTCGGCAGCGGCATGAGCTACCACAACCTGCGGGCCTTCTTCGGCGAGCAACCGGAGGCCAACCGCCTCGCCGAGGCCTTCGACGACTGGCTCAACGACGCGCTCGGCGATCCGTCCCGGGCCTCGCGCGACGCAAAGCTTTCGAGCTGGCACCTGGCGCCGGGGGGACGCTTCTCCCACCCCCGTCCGGAGCACCTCATCCCGCTGATGGTGGCCGCGGGCGCCGCGGGGGACGACCCCGCCTCGCGCACCTACAACGACCGGTTGTTCGGCAAGGCGGTCTCGGGCTTCCAGTTCGGATGAGCCACCCTCCTTCCCCTCGCCTCCGTCTGCCTTCTCGCGCCGCCAGCCCACCGGGCTGGCGGCATTTCTCTTTCGTGGTCGATCGAAATTTACTTGACAAGGAGGCACTCAGGTAAATATGATTGCCTCACAACCAATCGGTTGACTGAACGAGCGGAATAAAGGAGGCCAGAGATGTACTGCCGGAACTGCGCGATTCGCCCCGCCACCGTCTTCTACCGCATGACCCTCAACGGTCGCCAGCAGGCTTGGCACCTCTGCCAGTCCTGCGCGGAAGGCCTCGCCGGCGGGAGTGCCCCTCAGGCGCCGAGCCACGCTCCTTCCTTCCAGTCACCTGAGCCCGTCACTGTCAATTTATCCGATGAGGTTCGCGTCGCCCTGGGGGCCGCGAGCGCCTGGGCCGCCGGGCGCGGCTGCCAAGAGGTGGGGCCCGAGTTCGTGCTCCTCGGCATGCTGACCTCGGGGGCGGGGCTGCACCTCAAGGAGGCAGGCGTCCGCGAGGCCGAGGTCCGCGCGGCCATCGAGCGCGCCCATCCCGAGCGCCCGCCCATCGGCGTGGAGAGCGTCACCCTCTCCCCTCGGACCAAGCAGGCGCTGCGCCTGGCCGCCCAGATCGCCCACCAGCAGGGCGCTGGCTTCATCGCCAGCCACCACCTCCTTTCCGGCATCATGGCCGAGGGGGAGAGCCTCGCGGCGCAGCTGATGGCCCGGGGGACCCGTGACGGCCAGGCGAACCCCGGGCCCCAGGCGAGCCAGGATGCTGCGGATCTGCCCTTCACCCAGGACCTCACCGGCCGCGCGAGGGCCGGCAAGCTGGATCCGATCATCGGGCGCGACCGGGAGATCGAGCGGACGATCCGCATCCTGAGCCGCAAGACCAAGAACAACCCGGTGCTCATCGGCGAGCCGGGCGTCGGCAAGAGCGCGATCGCCGAGGGCCTCGCCCAGCGCATCGTCGCGGGCGACGTGCCGGAGCCGCTCAGGGACAACCGGGTGCTCTCGCTGGACCTGGGCGCCCTGCTCGCCGGCACCAAGTACCGGGGGGACTTCGAGCAGCGCGTCAAGGAGCTCATCGACTCCCTCAAGGAGGCCTCGGGCAAGGTGATCCTGTTCATCGACGAGCTGCACACCGTCGTCGGCGCGGGCGCCGCCGAGGGGGGCGCCGACGTGGCGAACCTCCTGAAGCCCGTCCTGGCCCGCGGGGAGCTGCGGTGCGTGGGGGCCACCACCCTCGACGAGTACCGCAAGCACATCGAGAAGGACGCCGCCCTGGAGCGCCGCTTCCAGCCGGTGATGGTCGACGAGCCGTCGAGCGACGAGGCCCTCGCGATCCTGCGCGGCCTGCGCGACTCCTACGAGGCGCACCACCGGGTCAAGATCGCCGACGAGGCCCTGGTGGCGGCGGTCCAGCTCTCCGAGCGCTACGTGGCCGATCGCTTCTTGCCGGACAAGGCCATCGACCTGGTGGACGAGGCCGCCGCGATGGTCAGGCTCCGCTCGAAGTCGGGCCCGGATCGCCTCAAGGAGCTGGAGGCGAAGCTCGCCGAGGCCACCCGCGAGAAGGAGGCCGCGGTGATGGGCGAGCGCTTCGAGGAGGCGGCCAGGCGCAAGGAGGAGGTCGATCGCCTGAGCGCCGAGTTCAACGCCGCGCGAGAGGCCTGGAAGGCCGAGACGGCCGTCGACACCCCCGAGGTCACCGCCGAGGAGATCGCCGTGGTGGTCAGCGAGTGGACGGGTATTCCCGCCACGCGCCTGACGCGCTCGGACGTCGAGCGCCTGCTTGCGGCCGAGGCTCACCTCTCGCGGCGGGTCATCGGGCAGCGCGAGCCGCTCTTCGCGATCGCCGAGGCGCTGCGCCGCGCGGGCAGCGGCCTCAAGGATCCCAACCGCCCCATCGGATCCTTCCTGTTCGTCGGGCCGACGGGCGTCGGCAAGACGGAGACGGCCCGGGCGCTGGCCGAGTTCATGTTCCACGACGAGCAGGCGATGATCCGCCTGGACATGAGCGAGTACCAGGAGAAGCACACGGTGAGCCGCATGGTCGGATCGCCTCCCGGCTACGTCGGCCACGACGAGGCGGGTCAGCTGACCGAGGCCGTCCGGCGCCGGCCTTACGCGGTGCTGCTCTTCGACGAGATCGAGAAGGCCCACCCCGACGTCTTCAACCTGCTGTTGCAGATCCTCGACGACGGGCGCCTGACCGATAGCCAGGGCCGGACGGTGGACTTCAAGAACACCGTGGTCATCATGACCTCGAACGTGGGGGCCAAGCACATCATGACCCCGGCCCCCGGCTTTAGGACCGCCCCCGAGTCGAGCGAGCCGACCTGGGATCAGCAGCAGGACAAGGTGCTGGAGGCCCTCAAGACGGCCTTCCGGCCCGAGTTCCTCAACCGGATCGACGAGACCATCTCCTTCAAGCCGCTCGAGAAGGAGGACCTGCTCGCGGTGGTCGACGTGCTCATCGGCAAGACGGCATTCAAGCTGAGGGCCCAGGGGATCGCCCTGGAGCTCAGCGAGGCGGCCAAGACGGCGATTTCCCAGGAGGGCTACGAGCCCGCTTACGGCGCCCGTCCCTTGCGCCGGGTCGTCCAGCGCCGGATCGAATCCCCCCTGGGGCGCCAGCTGCTGGATGGTCGCTTCGTCGCCGGCGACACCGTCGTCGTCGATCACTCGGAGCAGGGCTTCACCTTCGAGAAGGCGCAGGCCCCGGCGAGCGTCTAGCCAGGTTGCTCGAACTTCGCGCGATCGCCCGCCGGGTAAGCCCGGCGGGCGATCGCGCGGGCTTGCGCTTCACGCGCGGGCGCTACGACCCTGCTAGCGGCGAAGGTGCTGGAAAACGCGCTGGTTCCAGGTGGTCTGATCCAGGATGGTGGGCGAGCGGTCGTCCTCGCGCTGGGCGATGACGCGGCCGAAGGCCGTGGGCGCGCGATCGCCCAGCGCCTGGCCCGACCAGCCGGCGAAAGCGGGGGAATCCCCCAGGAAGGCCATGAGGGTCTGACGGTTGACCTCCACCGCGAGGTCCGCCTCGGGAATGACGATGGTGTCCACCTTGGGGTCGGTGACGAAGTAGGCGATCATGGCGCTCCTCTCGGGTGTTTCCGCGTCCCCATGATACCAGACGGCCAGGCCTGCGCTTCCGGAGGGGTTGACTCTGGTTCTGGTTCGAACTACCCTGAATATTGTTCGATGTAGGACTAATTTTGCGGGAATGATCCCTGCCGGCCCCCGACGCCGGCCAAGGAGGGAATCGACATGGCGACCACGACCCCATCCGGCGCGTCCCCCGCGGCTCCTCCTTCCGACGCCCAAGGCCTCGCGCGGCTCCTGCGCCTGGCCGAACGGGACAGGCAGCCCATCCCCCCCATCACCGAGCGCCTGCCAGGCCTCGCCCCGCGCGTCGCCTACGACATCCAGCAGGCGCTGGTGGGGCAGTGCCTGGACGAAGGGGCCCGGCTCGAAGGCTACAAGCTCGGCTTCACCAGCCTGGCCAAGCAGGCGGCCATGGGCGTCCACGAGCCGATCCACGGCACGCTGCTCTCTGGGGGGCGACCCCGGGCGCGTGCGGGTGATCCTGCACGAGGTGCCGCCTGAGAACTGGGGGGTCGGCGGGGTGCCGCTCGCGCCTCCGGGGCCAGGCGAGAAGTGACGAATCGAGGAACGCCATGAAACTTGCCATAAACGGTCTTCCCACCCATGTCTTCGAGGCCGGCGACGCCAGGGCGCCGCTCGTCGTCGCGATGCACGGGATCGGCTCCAACGAGGACGACTTGCCATCCGCTTACCAGCCGATGGCGGATCGCTTCGCGCTCGCCTTTCCCCGGGGCCCCTTGCCTCATCCCCCGGGTTACGCCTGGTACCCCCTGATCCGCTTCGGCGTCCCCGAGGAAGGGTCCTTCGCACAGGCCCTCGAGACCCTGGATGCCTGGCTCGACGAGCTGCGAGGGCTTCCCGGCATGGCCGAGCGTCCGCTCATCCTCTCGGGCTTCAGCCAGGGCGCCATCATGTCGCTCTCTTACGCCATTCGCCATCCGCAGAAGGTGGCGGGGGTGATGGCGTTCAGCGGCTACATCCCCCAGCTCGCCCTTGATGCCGTCCCCGAGGGTACCGCGATCGCTGGCGGAGTGCGGGTCTTCCTCACGCTGGGCAGCAGAGACAGCCTCTTCCCCTTCGAGTGGCTCGGCGAGACCAAGCGCCAGCTCCAGGCGCTGGGGATCCGGCCCGAGGTGGTCGCGCACGACGGCGGGCATGAAATCCCGCGTCCGGTGATGGAGGCCGCGACGGCCTGGTTGGGCCGATCGTTCCCGACCTGATCGCGTCGGCGCTGAGCTAGCCGGTCGGTGTGAAACGATACGTCCGCTTGATTCCCCGCCCCCCGGTGGGGCGGGGCTAGGGGTGGGGGGATCAAAACGTTCCAGGTCCCTCACGAAGGCAAGAGGAACTTGATCGTATCCCCCCACCCCCGACCCCGCCCCACCGGGGGGCGGGGAGAACTCAGGCAGATGTTTGATTCAGGCAATACGTGCCTAGGCGAAGGAATAGGCCGCCATGCTGAGGAGCCCCCAGCTGTAGCTCTCGTGGATCAGCTCGCCGGTGCCCTGCGCTTCGCCCGCCCCGGCCGCCACGAACAGCGGCAGGATGTGGTCCGGGGTGGGGTGGTTCCGCGCGGCGCTCGGCGCCTGGTGGAGGTAATCGAGCAGCTCCTCCTTCCGGCCCTGGGTCACCGCCGATTTCAGCCAGCGATCGAAGGAGGTGACCCACTCGGGCGGCGTGGTGTCGTGCATGTAGCGACCCAGCTCGAAGAGGTTGTGGGTGGCGGACCCGCTGCCGAGCACCAGGATCCCCTCGTCGCGCAGGGGTCTGAGGGCTTCGCCCAGGCGCCAGTGCTCGGCGGGGCTCCGGGACGGCTGGATCGAGAGCTGCACGACCGGGATGTCGGCCGCCGGGTACATGAGCTGCAGGGGGATCCAGGCTCCGTGATCCAGCCCGCGGCTCGGATTCAGCGCGGCGGGGAAGCCCGCGGCCACGAGCTGCTCGGCGACTCGCTCGGCGAGCTCGGGCGATCCCGGGGCGGGGTACGTCATCCGGTAGAGGGCGTCGGGGAAGCCGCCGAAGTCGTGGATCGTCGCGGGCTGCGCGGCGAGACTCAGCGTGGGCGCGCCGGTCTCCCAGTGGGCCGAGATCGCGAGGATCGCCTTCGGCCTGCCGATACGCTCGCCCAGGCCCGCGAGGAAGTCGTGCGCCGGGATCCGATCGATCGCGATGGTCGGGGCGCCGTGGGAAACGAACAGAGCGGGGAACCTGGTCATTGGGGCCTCCTGGCGGCCGCGAATGCGTCCGGTCAATATAGTCCTATCTCGAACTATTTGAGTATAGTTCTACGTAGTATTAATTGTCAACGGTGCCGGCCCCTCTTCCCGGGCGAGGGGACGAACACCGGCATCTGGCCGGGACGATAGGCCTGGCGCGCCCTCTCGATCGCTAGGGGCCGAGTTGCTTGCGGTAGCTCGAATGGACGAGGTCGTGGTACGCGGGGTGGCGCTTGATGTAGCCCTGGAAGAATTCGCAGGTCGGCACAACCTCGAGGCCTTTCGCCCGGGCGGAATCGAGCCCGGCCCGCGCCAGGGCGCTGCCGATGCCCCGGCCCTCGAGCTGCTCGGGGACGACGGTGTGGGTGAATTCGATCCCCTCGGGGACCAGGCGGTACTCCGCCACCGCCAGGTGGCCGTCGACCTCGACCTCGAAGCGGCTGTGCTCGGCGTTGTCGCTGGGCGTGACGTCATGGGTGTTGCTCATTCGGATCCTCGGCGTTCGTGAACGGTGTAAAACGGGCCCGGCGTCGCCGCCGCCCGCATCAGTGTACCCGCTCGGGATGCCGGCGGAACCCGGGAGATGCCCGTAATGGGACGATCCTGGGTTGATCTCGAGGGGGGATGGAGCCAGCATGGGCGCGCCCAGAGGCTGAAAGGAGGCAGGTCATGGCAGTCCAAGCGGCGATTTTCGAGAAGCGATCGTTCAAGGCGCCGGACGAGACCCGGCCCTTCGACAAGGGGCAGGTGGAGGTTCTCGCGTTCGCCGGCTCCACCATCGGGAAGATAACGCTGCAACCCGGCTGGCGATGGTCGGAATCGATCAAGCCCATCGCGAAGACCGAGTACTGCGAGGAGGCGCATTTCAACTACGTCCTGTCCGGGCGCTTGCACATCCAGACGCAGGACGGCCGGAGCCTGGAAATGGGCCCCGGCGACGTGATGAAGGTAACCGAGAAGCATGACGCCTGGGTGGTCGGAGAGGAGCCCTTCGTGGCCCTCGAGTTCACCGCGGCCAGGAGCTATGCCAAGCGCTAGTCACCTTGAAAGGTGTCTCGAGCGTCACGCCCCGTCATCGCGGGGGACCGCCCGGAGGAGAGCCGGGCGGTGAACCAGGCGGTCCGCTCCCGGGCCCAAAGCTCGGAGGGCCGCCACTCGGCCCGCCACCGCCCCCCTCGTTTCCGGAGGGACCTCCGCTCGGGCGTGCCCCGCCGAAAGGCGGGGCGCCCGGCGTGCTTTGAGGCGCCTGCAAGGTCTGGGTCGCTCCGGCCGTGGCCGCAGCGCCGGGTCGGGCGCCGTAGGCCGTCGGCACGTTGAGCGTGCCTCCGGGTTGCGCGACCATCGGGGCGCCGCCCCAGCCGCCACCCGGCCCGCTCGAGTCTCCGGGCCAGCCGCCGCCCCAGCCGCCCCCGGGGCCCCCCCAGCCGCCAGGCCAGCCACCGCCCCAGCCCATGTTGCCGATGTAGGCCCAGCCGAAGCTCCAGACGTACATCCAGCCGGTGTAGCTGAACGGGAACCAGACCCAGACCCATCCCCACCAGGGCAGGCGGGTATAGACCCAGCCGCTGAAGCTGAACTGGCCCGGGTAGACGTAGCGCCAGCCATTGTCATGGTAGACCCACTGGGACTGCTGGGAGAACAGCGAGCCGTACTGCTGGACCTGGTAGCCCCCGAGCTTCGACGCCGGGGGGGCCGCCGGTCGGGGGGCCGGCCCGAGGGCCTGGGGGGACAGGGCGCACGAGGCGCAGAGCGCCAGCGCCGTCGCGCCCGCGAGCCCGCGAAGGAGGGTCGTGGCCATTGGAGTCCTTCCTGTTCGCCGGTCCCAGGACGGATCGGTCCGACGTTCGACCGGGTGGTGGGATGAACAGCAAGACCATGGCAGGGCACGCGTTTTGGGGCAAGGAGCAAAAAAGGTGATCCGTGCCCGGAGAACCGGGCCGGATCACCCTTGCGTTTTCGGCGTCAGGCGCTCGGCTCGCCCAGCATGGCGAAGCGACGGACGCTGTGGATGGAGCTGCCCTGGCCGAGCCACTTCTCGTAGTCGGGGGTATCGGGCTTCAGCTCCAGGACCTCGATGGCCTGCAGGTCCAGGTTCTCCCAGGTCACGCTGCCCGATTTGCCCAGGTTGTTGTAGGTGCCGTAGGCGAGGCGCACGGTGCCGTCGTCCTCCACCCCGAGCACGTTGACGGTGTGGTTGACGATGCCGTTGCGGTCCCAGTCGTAGAAGAGGATGTCCCCCGCGCGCAGATCGTCGACGTCCACCTTGCCGGTGGCGCGATCGTAGCCGGCGATGCCGTCACCGTCCGCGTCCTTCACGGGCCTGGCGTATTGCTTGGCGAGGTTGTCGGCGTTGATTGCCGGCAAGAAGTAGTTGGGCCCGTTCACGTTCGGCAGACCGCCCGGTGCGTCGGGGCGATAGACGTGCCAGGTGCCCTTGTCCCCGAAGGGGTTGGGGAGCCCGTTCTCCTCGCAGAAGTCCGTCAGCAACTTGGCCGCCAGATCGGCGCAGTCGATCTCGACGCCCTTGGCCTGCAGAGCCGCGGTCTGACGCGCGACGAAGGCGCCGTAGGCCTCGGCCGACGCCTTGCCCTCTGGCTTGTCCTGCGGCTTGCGCGGGGTGGGTTCGAAGCGATCGGGTTTCAGGGTGCTCCCGGCTTCCTGCCGTGCTTCCTTGGGAGGCTGCGCCGGCGCGACCGGGGCGCTCGCGGGCAGCTTCAGGACCATGCCGGCAGAGAGGCGATTGGGGTTGCTCCCGATGACGGCCTTGTTGAGGTCGTAGAGCTCGGGCCACCGCTTGGCGTCGCCCAGCACCTTGGCCGCGATGCGCGAGAGGGTCTCGCCGGGCTTGACGGTGTGGGTCGATTTGGCGCCCGGGCGCGGGGTGGGCGCCTTGTTGCCGTTGATGGGGGTGGGCATGGTGCGTCTTCTCCTGGGTTCGCCGGCTGCGATGAAGGGCCTTCGAGGATCGTTTTCCCGATCCTGACCCGAAAATCGATAAATAGCGCTTTAAGGATGGACTAAATTCCGCGCCTCGTTCGACGCGAAGGGGCATCACTGGCTTTGAATCCTCAAGAACCTGTCATCTTGGTGTTCGTTGTTGTGATGTGTATGACTGTATATGGGTATGACCACAATGTTATATGACTTTTTCGTGCCGATTCAGGCGCGCGACCTGGCGCCAGCGGGTGACCGGACAGCCGATTCACGCATCAGGCCCCGGATTTCCCGTGGCGCCGCACCGGGGGACAGCACCGACGAGCCGCGTTCCGCCGGCTCCGATCGAGCGACAGGAGGCCTTTCCGTGAAGCTGCCGAAGCTGAAACTCCAGGGCCAGTTGATGCTGCTGTGCGCGGCGATCGCCGTGGGTCCGATGGTCACCATCGGCCTGATCTTCATCAATCAATCGGCCCAGACCATCGTACACCAGGCCGAACAGGAGCTCAGAAGCGATCGCAAGGCCGCCCATGAGGTCTTCGCTGGCCAGATCAAGGCCCAGCGAGCGCTCTTGAGCGGGGCCAGCGACCAGGCCGCCATGCTTCAAGCCGGTGCGGACGCGCAGCTTTCGTTTCTGCGAGGCCTGCAGCGCCGCGCCAACCTGGACAGCGTCCTGCTGACCGACGCCAGCGGGCGCATCATCCGGGGAGTCTCGGGCAACGGCGCGAGCGTCCAGGGCGAGGTCGCCTGGTCCGAGCTGACGCGCCAGGCGCTGGCCGGGGAGCGGCCGGCCGGGTTCGAGGTCGTTCCCCCCGAGTTCCTCGCGGCCCATGGCCTGGGCGAAGCCGGCGCGATCAAGCTCATCGACACCCCGAACGCCCGCAAGCCGGCTTCCACCGTCGAGAGGCGCGGCATGATGATCCGCGCGGCCGCCCCCCTGGTCCAGGGGGGGCGGGTGATCGGGACGATCCAGAGCGCCCAGCTGATCAGCAAGCGCTTCGAGCTCGTGGACGAGGTGCAGGCCGAGCTCGGGGTGTCATGCACCGTCTTCCTGGACGACATCCGCGTCTCGACCAACCTCAAGAAGGCGGACGGCGCTCGCGCGATCGGCACCCTCGCCGCCACGCCGATCACCGACCGGGTCCTCAAGGGCGGTTCCGAGTTCAGCGGCCGGGCCTTCGTGGTCAAGGATTGGTTCCTGACGGCCTACGAGCCGATCCGTGACGTCATGGGCAACCGCATCGGGATCCTCTTCGTGGGCATCCCCGAGGCGCCCTTCGTGGCCATGCGAAACACCATGATCGGCCAGGTCGCCCTCGCCGCCCTCGTGCTGGGGCTCATCGCCGGCCTGCTGGGGCTCTGGTACACCCGCGACCTCCTGCGTCCGATCCGTCAGCTCAACCAGGTCGCCGAGGGCATCTCGGTGGGGGAGCTGGGCCACCGGCTGAGCATCGCGCGTCAGGACGAGCTCGGCGAGATGGCCCAGTCGATCCAGCGCATGGTGGCCTACCTGCAGGAGACGGCCTCCGCGGTGGAGGCCGTCCGTCGCGGCGACCTGGAGAAGCGGCTCAGCCCGAAGAGCGACCGTGACCAGTTCGGTCACGCCATCGTGGCGATGGTTCAAGGCCTGCGCGAGATCGTTCAGCGCGTGCGCTGCGCGGCCGACACCCTGGGGGACAGCTCGCAGCAGATCCGCGGCGCCAGCGACGGCATGTCCCAGCTGGCGACGGCCCAGGCGGCGAGCACCGAGCAAACGGCCACCACGATGGAGCAGATGGTCGAGAGTATCCTCGCGATCGATTCCAGCGCCCAGAGTCTCGGTGGGCAGGTGAGCGAGGTCCGGGGGCAGTCCGACCAGCTCGCCAGCGCAACCTCCCAGACCAGCTCGGCGATCGCCGAGCTGGCCGCGAGCATCCAGGAGACCGCCGGCAACGTGGCCCACGCCAACCGGATCTCCGAGCAGACCACGGCCGCCGCCGTGGCGGGCGAGGATGCGGTCATCAGGACCATGTCCGGCATGCGCGCGATCGCCGAGACGATGCATGGGATCCGCGCGACGATCGAGGTGCTGGAGCAGCGCTCCGGCGAGATCGGCCGCATCCTCGAGGTGATCGACGACATCGCCGAGCAGACCAACCTGCTGGCGCTCAACGCCGCCATCGAGGCGGCCCGCGCCGGCGACGCGGGCCGCGGCTTCGCGGTGGTGGCCGACGAAGTTCGCAAGCTGGCCGAGCGCTCGGCCCTCGCGACCAAGGAGATCGGCGGGCTCATTAAGGGCATCCAGAACGAGACGGCCCAGGCCGTCGGGGTCACCCAGGAGGGCACCACCCGGGTCGAGGAGGGCACCCAGCTGGCCACCCGGACCAACGAGGCCCTGAGGCGCATCAAGGAGGCCGCGCTGGAGGCCAAGCGACTGCTGGACCAGGTGGCCATCGCTTCCAGCGAGCAGGCGCGGGCCAGCGCCCATATCGTGACCACCTCGGAAGAGATGGCCGCGATCAACCTTCGCGTCTCACAAGCCGTCGCGGCCATGGACCAGCTCACCCGCCGGGTGATGCACGCCACCGGCGAACAGCGCCAGGCTTCCCAGCAGGTGGTCACGGCGGTCGATGAGCTCAGCTGCCACGCCCGGGAGTCGGCCGAGGCGAGTCAGCGGGTCGCTCGCACCGCCGGAGAGCTCAGCCGGCAGGCTCAGGCACTACAGGGGGCGGTCGGGTTCTTCCACCTTTCGGCGGAGCCCGATCCGTGCCAGCTGGACGTCACGATCAAGCGGGTCCTGGCCCTGCCCCCGCAGAGCTAACTCAGAGCCTGCGCTCGAGGGACTGCCGCTTGCTTTCATAGGCCCTTCCCAGGCCCAGCTCGAGGGCCAGGTCGCAGAGGCCGAGGGCCTGCTCGATTTCTCCGGTGTCGGCCAGCAGGGCGATCCCCCGCTCGCAAAAGCGCAGCTCCGGCAGGTAGGCCTTGAACTCGCGCTGCGCCTCCTCTTGCGCCGAGGGCATGTAGCGCTGCGCCTCGGCGACCGCCTCGAGGGCCCGCTCCTCGTCGCCCGCCAGGTAGCTGGCTTCCACCAGCAGGTCGTGGGCGAAGAATTTCACGGCGTTGGGAAGGCTGTGCTGGGCGGAGATCACCTTCTCGAGGTAGCGCTGCGCCTCGGCGGGGCCGTGGCCGTTCGCTTCCTGGTGGCCGCTTCGCAGGTCCTGAAGGACGTCGGCGGGTGTCTTGCGCTTGGGCTCCTGGCGTTTGGACATGGCGTGGGTCTCTTTCTGTGTGGATGGGCGGTCTCGAAAAACCGGGACTGAAATCGCGACCCCGGTGGGCTCGCGGACAGGGCTTTACCGAGCGGGCATCACCAGGCGCAGACCCGGTAGTCCTTCAGGAATACCCCGAAGAACGGCTTTTCCGGGCTCTCGGTGCCTTGCGCGACGGGGTGGTAGATCCGCGAGGCGCCGTCGATGATGTCGAGCGGCGGAAAGAAGCCGCGCTCGCCCTGCCCGCGCTCGCGCTTGGGGGTCGGGTTCTCGTCGGTGATCCAGCCGGTGTCGACGCTGGTCATGTAGATGCGATCGCGCGCGAAGTCGTCGCCCGAGGTGCGCGTCATCATGTTCAGGGCCGCCTTCGCCATGTTGGTGTGGGGGTGGTAGACCGTCTTGTGGCGGTTGAACTGGCCTTCCATCGCCGAGACGTTGACGATGAAGCGCCGCTCGAACGAAGACCGCGTCATCAGGGGTTTCAGCCGGCTGTTCAGCAGGAACGGGGCGGTCACGTTGATCAGCTGAACCTCGAGCATCTCGGGGGCGCTGACCTCGTCGAGCCTGAGCATCCAGCTGTTGCTGCTCCGGGTGTCCAGGCGCTCCTCGTTGTCCACGAAGCGATCGACGCTCATCACGTCCCGAAGGGCGGGCAGGGCGGCCGAGCCGTCGGTGAGCGCCATGGTCGACGAGACGGGCGCCTCCTGGACGACCAGGCGGCGGGCTTCCTGCGGCAGAAGCTCCATGGGGCGCTGCTCCTGGGCGAGCAGCTCCGAGTAGAAGCCCTGCGGGCGGCGTACGGTCTGGGCGGCGTTGTGGATCAGGATCTCGAGCGAGGGCTCCGTCTGGAGGAGATGCTGCGCGAAGGCTTCAACGGAGGGGAGGTTGCGCAGATCGAGGCCGTAGAGGCGGAGCCGGTGCAGCCATTCGGCGGAGTCCGGCTCGGCGTACAGGCGGCTGGCGGCGGCGTGGGGAAAGCGCGTCGTGACGATCACCTTCGCCCCGTCGCGAAGCAGCTTCAGGACGGTTTGGTGCCCGATCTTCACCCGTCCGCCGGTCACCAGCGCGGTTTGCCCCGTCAGGTCGGCACGCAGGTGGCGCATGCGAAAGTTGAAGGCGGCGCACGACGGACACAGCAGGTGGTAGAAGCCGTGAACCTCGGTGAAGTCCGCCTTGCACACGTAGCAGGTTTCGGGCTGGTTGAGGGTCCTCACGGCCGTCGAGGGCAGCTGCAGCAGGGGCGAGGCCGGGCTCAGGGCGTCTCGCTGGATCTGCACCATGGCCGTGGTGGCCTGCAGCTCGCGATCTTCGCTCTGCTGCCGCTGCCGCTCGGCGTTCTTGTCGAGCCGCTTGCCCTCTCGGTAGACCTTGGCGACAAGGCTATTCAGGCGATCGCTTCGCGCGATGGTGCCGCGCGAGTCGGCGATGCGCTGCAGGACGCTGAGACAGGTTTCCAGTTCGTCGGGGGAAATATCCAGGGGGAGCCTCCACAAGCTTGAGCGTCGGCGCGATGGCCGTTCCCAGTGATTATACGCTACCAGGGGATCCGCTCATCCAGGGTTCCCCCCGCCGTCGCGTCCCGCAAGCCTCATGGCCGCTGGCGCGTCAAGCCAGTGGCACCACGGGCAGCTGGATTTCGAGCAGGACATCGTCGAAGTCGGGGTGGGTCAGCTCGCGACCGAACAGGTGAAGCTCCCGGTACGGCCCGGCCGAGGCAAAGCCGTTCGACCCTGCCCATAGGAAGAGGGCCAGTACCGCCTGGCCCGCATCCATGAAGCGGCCGCGATGGATCACGCTGGCGACCTGCGAATGGGCCGGCAGCTCGTAGATCCGCAGGCCGTCCGGGACCTTCCGGGCGGTACCGGAGACGGCGGTCGCCGCCTCCATGTCGAAGATCTCCTGGTCCATATCCGGGTCGTGGTACAGCACGAGCTCGGGGGACTGGGGCTCGAGGCCGGAGGCTTCGACCTTCTCGTTAAGTCGCTTGAAGAGCCGGCAGCGATCGGTTGCCATCGCCGCGAGGTTCGGAATCACGCCCCGCAGCGACGCGATTCGCAGCGTGGCCTGGGACTTGAGGACCACCTCGTAGGCCGGAAGCTGTCCCTCCTGCTCGATCTGGCGCAGTCTCGCCTCGACGCGGGCCAGCCGGGCGTGGCCCTCGGCGAGCTGACGCGCAAGCTCTTCCTGCTTGGCTTCAAGGAGGCCGCGCAACGCTTCGGCGGGCAGGTCGTGGGCCAAGAGGCTCGCGATCTGCTCCAGGGACAGCCCCAGATCCTTGAGGGCCAGAATGCGGTTCAGTCTTGGCAGCTGGTCGGCGCGGTAGTAGCGATAGTCCGTGAAGGTGTCGACGTGCGAGGGCTTGAGCAGGCCCATCTCGTCGTAGTGGCGCAGGGTACGGACCGATACCTGCCCCAGCTGAGAGAACTCCCCGATCTTGAACACGCCCATCGACCCCCCATTGACCCTCTCGCTACGGCAGACTCCATGCTAGCCAAACATGCCGCTGACTGGCAAAGCAGGCGCACCACGCATTCGAGAAAGGCGATTCCCTCATGACCCCTTCGAACCTCCACGTGATCATCGGCGCTGGACCACTCGGGCTGAGCTTGGCCGAGCAACTCCTCGCCCAAGACAGGCGCGTTCGCCTCGTCAGCCGGCGTGGGCGCCCTCTCTCGGGGAGCCTGAGTGCGGCGGAGGTGCGCGCAGCCGATGTGACTTCGTTCGATCAGGTGCGGGCCGCTTGTGAAGGGGCAGGCGTCATCTACCACTGTGCCGTCCCGCGCTACACCGATTGGGTCGAGCAGTGCGTCCCCCTGATGGCAGGCATCCTCGAGGGCGCAGCCGCGAGCGGGGCGAAGCTGGTGTACGGTGACAACCTCTACGCCTACGGCCCCGTCACCGGCCCCATTCACGAAGGCTTGCCTGCCGCGGCCACGGATCGCAAGGGGATGGCGCGCGCCCGAGTGGCGGACATGCTGCTCTCATCCCATCGCGCCGGCCGCGTGCGCGGGACGATCGGGCGTGCGTCGGACTTCTATGGGCCCGGCGTGTCGACGTCGACCATGGGCGATCGCGTCTTCCGGGCGCTACTGGCCGGACGTCCCGCGGACCTCGTCGGCAATCCGGACCAGCCGCACACCTATACCTACATCGAGGACTTCGCGCGAGCCCTCATCGTGCTGGGCGATCGCGACGACGCCCTCGGGGGGATCTGGCACGTCCCGAACGCGCCGACCCTGACGGCGCGTCACTTCATCGCCAAGGTGGGCGCTCAGCTGGGGAGCGCTCCCGAAATCCGGGTGGCGCCGGGCTGGCTCATCCGGGCGATGGGCGCCTTCGCTCCCATGGTCCGCGAAGTGGCCGAGATGCTCTACTCCTCCGAGCGGCCCTACATCGTCGATCACGGGAAGTTCGAGCGAGCGTTCTGCGACATCGCCACCTCGCACGACGAGGCGATCCGTAAGACGCTCGACTGGTGTCGCGCGCAGCCGGAGATGCAACCGTAAGCGAGCTCGCCCTAGGGCGAGGCGAATATTCCTGCTTCGTCCAGGCGGTGCAGCGACTCCGCGTCCAGTTGGAGCCTGAGCGCGCCAAGCAGGTCTTGGGCCTGGGCGACCGAGGTCGCGCTCGCGATGGCCAAGGTGATTCCCGGTCGAGTCCATCGTGGTAACCCAGAGGAGAGTCGCTCGGGGAAAGATCACCCTCCCAGCACGATGGTGGACAGGTGACTGAAGTGGTGGATCTCGTGGGTGGGAGCGCAGGCAGGATCCGCCTTGGCCGGGTTGTACCAGCAGGTCGCCAATCCCTGCGCCGCCGCCCCGGCGATGTCCGTGTGCGGGTTGTCCCCGACCATCAAGACCCTGGCGGCATCGGGCTGGCCCATCAGGCTCAGGGCGTGCTGGAAGATGGCAGGCTCGGGTTTGACGTACTGGATCTCATCGGAGATCACGAGCGGCTCGAACCAGTCGCTCCAGCCATGCCGCACCAGGCGCCCCCGCTGCGTCTCGCTGAATCCGTTGGTGATGATCCCCATCCTCACTCGCCCTCTCAGCTGGGCAAGGGTCTCGCGGACCCCCTCGAGGGGCTCGCTCATGGCGACGATTTGCTGCAAGAAGGCCTCGTTCATGGCCTGGGCCGTGACGCCGGCGAGCGGGGCAAAGGGGGCGAAGCGCCGCTCCTGCAATCCGAGCGAGTCGATCTGCCCGAGGTGATACTGCTCCCAGAGGTGGTGATTGAGCGACTTGTACTCGGCCAGCAGCGATTCGGTGGCCGGCACGCCGTGCAAGTGGAGCATTTGCGTCAGCGCCTTGCTGGCGGGAAAGTCGAGCAAGGTTTCGTCCAGGTCGAACAGGACCCAGTCATACAGGGGAGTGGCCATTTGTTTCCTTTTCAGTCTTTCCTCGCGCGTTGCAGGCCGAGCACCTCGCGCAGGGCGAGCTCCATCTCCGCCTGCAACGGTCCCACGCCACGCAGTTCGAAGGGGCCGCCCACCAGGCGCTTGTGCTTGATGTCCAGCAGCGTCTCGCCCGTCTGGGCCCGGACGGCTCGGAGCTGGAACCTGACGTCGCTGTAGGTGCTCCAGAGCACGGGAATCGAGAGGTAGAGCTGCGGCCCGAGCTCCTCGACGGTGATGGTCACGACCGTGTCGACCCCGGCCTGCCTTGCCTCGGCGAGGCCGAGATCGGCAGTTGCTGACCAGCGCGCGAAGGGGCGGATCTCCGCGACCCGCGAGGCGGGCAGGTCACGGAAGACCGCTTCGATGGCTGCTCGGGCGATGCGCTCGCGAGATTCGGGCTCCTTCTGATCGGGGCGCCAGCGCGTTTCCGGCCGCACCGAGATCACGCCGAGCGATGCTCGAGCCGGTTGATATAGCGGCGCTTCGCCTTGCAGCAACTCGTGCTGGACTTGCACGGAGGCGCACCCCCCGAGGAAGAGCGCGGTAACTGTGACGGCGATGAACGATCTGATCCGAAACATTCTTCCTCAGCTCGGGGCGGCTTGAAGCCACCTCCATGATTGTTGCAGGATGCGAGTCTCCCCCTGCTCGCATTATCCCACATGGCTTTACTGATATTGATCTACCTCTGGGGTGTGGGAAGATAATATGCCAGCATCGAGATTGAGGAGAGTTGATATGAAGACTTGGCCTGATCGTCGCATCCAGGATCTCCTGGGAATCGAGCTACCGATCCTTCAGGCACCGATGGCCGGGGGGGCCTCCTCGGAAATGGCGATCGCCGTCTCGGAAGCCGGTGGCCTCGGGGCGCTTGCCTGCGGCATGTTGACCGCAGAGCAGGTGCGGCAGAAGCTTGGCGCCATCCGCGAGCAAACGTCCCGGCCAGTCAACCTCAATTTCTTCTGCCACCAGCCAGCAACGGCCGATCCGGAGCGCGAGCGGGCATGGAGAGGGTGCCTGGAGCGGTATTACCGGGAACTTGGCCTCGCTCCCGATGTGCCGGTTCCGAAAATCGACCGTGCGCCGTTCGATCAGGCCCTGGCCGAGCTCGTGGCGGAGCTCAAGCCCGAGGTCGTCAGCTTCCACTTCGGCTTGCCTTCCCGGGACCTCTTCGACCGCGTCAAGGCGGCCGGGGCGAAGGTCTTCTCGTCCGCGACCACCGTGGAGGAGGCAACCTGGCTCGAGAGTCGAGGATGCGATGCCATCATCGCTCAAGGTAGCGAAGCCGGCGGGCATCGCGGCATGTTTCTCACGCAGGATCCTTCCACCCAGATCGGGACGCTGGCCCTCGTGCCACAGGTGGTCGATGCGGTGAAGGTCCCGGTGATCGCAGCGGGCGGTATTGCCGACGGGCGCGGAATCGCGGCGGCGTTTGCGCTTGGTGCCGCGGCGGTGCAGATCGGGACGGCCTACCTGCGCAGTCCTGAAGCGACCATCACGGCGCTCCATCGAGAGGCCCTGAAGACCGCCAAGGCCGACCAGACGGCGCTCACCAACGTCTTTACGGGAAGACTGGCGCGCTCGATCACCAATCGCTTGGTCCGTGAGGTTGGCCCCATTTCGGTCCGGGCACCGGAATTTCCTCTGGCCGTGGGGGCTCTCGCCCCCTTGCGCGCTCGCGCCGAGCAGGAGGGTTCGGCCGATTTCAGCTCGCTTTGGGCTGGGCAGGCGTTTCACCTGGCCCGTGAGCTTCCGGCTGGAGAATTGACCAGGCGGCTCGCGGAGGAAGCACTGACGGCATTGCGATCGCTGAATGCGCCTCGGGAAGTCTTTCGCTGAAGCCGCGACCGTGCTCTTTCATTTCGATACGGGCGGTTGTGCGGTAGGATAGCAAGACATCATCGGGAGGTGCGTCATTTCGGGATTCGCGATCGCAACAACCGGCCTCAGCAAAGCATACGGACGCTTCTTTGGCTCTGCTCACCTGGCGGTGAGCGACTTGAACCTCACCGTGCCTGAGGGAACCGTTTTTGGGCTCCTTGGGCCCAATGGTGCGGGCAAGACCACGACCATCATGATGCTCCTCGGCATCATCCGACCCACGGCGGGCAACTTCAGCCTCTTCGGGCGTCCAATGAGCGACGTGGCCGTCCGGAAGCGCGTCGGCTACGTGCCGGAGAAGTTTCAGCTGCCCGGTCTGCTCAAGGCGGCGGAGTTCCTGCGCTTTCATGGCCGGATGCACGGTCTGGGCGGCGCGAGCCTGGAGCATCGGATCGTGGCCTTGCTCAATGAGGTGGGGCTCGGCGATCGCGCTTCTTCTCCGATTTCCAGCCTTTCGAAGGGCATGCAGCAGCGCCTGGCATTGGCCCAGGCCCTGCTCAACGATCCGGATCTCATCATTCTCGACGAGCCCACCTCGGCTCTCGATCCCATGGGGCGCATGGAGGTGCGCACCATCGTCGAGGGCCTGCGGGCACGGGGTAAGACGGTTCTCTTGAACTCCCACATCTTGGCCGACGTGGAGCAGGTCTGTGACAGCGTCGCTATCTTACAAAAGGGGAAACTGGAGCGCCAAGGCCCCATGAAGGTCCTCACCTCCCAGGCCATCACCCTGCATCTCAAGGTCGGGGGCCTCACGGCCGGCTTGCAGGACCAGCTCAGCAAGCTTGGCGAGAACTTCCGCATCGTATCGACCGGCGAAGTGACCGAGATGGAGCTCATGCTTCCGAGCGAGGAGCTGGTGCCCCACATCGCCGAGATCGTTCAGGCACAGGGCGGCCGCATTTATGCGTTGAGCCCACGCCAAGAGAGCCTGGAATCGCTCTTCATTCGCGTGGTCAAGGAGGGACGACAAGCATGATGACCATCGCCTTCCTGACCATGCTCGAGCAATGGCGCCAGCGCACGCCTTGGGGCTTCCTCGTCGTCGGGGCCCTCATGGCGCTGCCGGCCCTGCTCCCAGTGGACGGCATGCACGTCAACGGCGCCCAGATGCAGGGCATGGGCATCCTCGACGGCCTTTTGGGCTTCGCGCAGTTCGTTGCGGTCTTTCTGACGATTGCAACGGCGAGCGGCCTCGTGGCCAACGATCGCGAGCGCGGCACCCTCCTCCTGCTCATCACCAAGCCGCTGCCCCGGTATCAGGTCCTGTTGGGCAAGCTCGCCGGCGCTTGCGCCTTCATGCTGCTGGTCTGGCTCTGCTGGGGGGCGATCGCGGCACTGGCGCTCGGTTTCAAGTTCGGTAGCGCCATCATGTTGCCGACTCTGACGGGCTTTGCGGCTTCCTGCCTGACCTCCTGGCTCCTGATCGCGTTCTGCCTCTTCTGGTCGTGCTTCTTGCCCGCGAACTCAACCATGGGCCTCGGAGTCCTGGGATGGCTGGCGGCGACGATCGCACCCAAGATCGCCATGGCGGCGAACGCTTGGGGCAAGCCGATCGCCGCGCGGGCCTTCGAGGGCCTGCACTGGGCCCTGCCCACGGATGTGCTCTCCGATGCGGCCAAGCAACTCGCCGCTGGCGAGACGCCGGAGAAAGCGGCTTACGCGGCAATTCTGGCGATCGCTGCGTGGTGGCTCGCTTCGACCCTCGTGTTCTCGCAGCGTGACTTGGCGCCCCGCGACTAAAGAACTCTTATTCGCCTAACCGAACCCCAAAAGCGTCGGGATGGTGGAAATCCGGCTGGGTGCCGGGGTGGGACAAGGCCCAGTAGGTAACCCGGCCTCCAGGCTCCGCGACCACCGTCGAAACGGCGAGCAGCCATGGGGCGGCTGCCAGCCCCAGCTCCGTCGGATCGATGCAGACCGAGACCTCGCAAGCCTCTGGCCGGTTTGAGACCGTGAAGGGCAGGGCTTCGAAGGCCGTCTCATCCGTCATGCCGGCGCGGTAGTCGTCGAAGTGAAAGACGTTCCAGTGACCTGCCGGAGACAGGTTGAACTCCCAGTAGCCGGGGCGTTCCGGGCTGGCGAGGAAGAACTCGAAACAGGTTTCCTCCCAGAGCTCGCGTCGTCGCTCGGGGCGCGCCGCAGGCAAAGGGAGCGCGAGCGAACCAGGAGGGCCTTCGAGCCGCCAACTCAGGTGGAGGGCCGCACCCTCGCGCCGGGCCTTGCCGCAGACCCGCACCCCTGCCGGAAAGGGCAAGCCTGGATACGGCTCGAGGACGAAGTCGGTCGGCTTCATCGCAGGGCCTGGATGAGGCCCTTCAGCTCCGCGAAGTGTTCGTGGATGCTCTGAGCAAGCCTGAACTGGACGAGCGCGCGGGCCAGATTCCGACCACGGCGGGCGACCTTGAAATAGACGTCACCTTCGAGGTGATCCGTGAAGAAACGCAGGCCAAGCTCGAAGGCAATGAGTCGGACCGATTCGGGAAGGTAATCGAAATCGGCGTCGTCGAAAAAGCCACGGGCGACCGACAGATAGCCCTCCAGCACGGCCTTGCCGAGCACCGGGTCGAACCGCACGTCCTGCCAGCGATCCGTCTCCTCACCATCCGGGTTGCATGACGAACGCAGGCAGTCGCCGATGTCGTATTGCACGAGACCCGGCTTGATGGTGTCCAGATCGACCATCGCGATGGCTTTGCCCGTGACGTCGTCGAACAGGATATTGTTGACCTTGGGATCGCCGTGGATCGGCCTAAGGCGCAGAATACCCTGCTCGCGAGCTCGCTCGAGGACAGGAACCCAGTCCCGGTGTTCCTCGATGAACCGGGCGCACCATTCTTCCTCGGTCGAAAGCGAGGCGCCAGCGGAAGGAGCGACCTTGTCATAGTGGGCGAGGTATTCCGGGGCGATGTGAAAGCCGGGAAGGGTGTCCGCCAACTCCGCGATGGGAAGATCGCTGAGCAGGGAATGGAAGGTGCCGAGGGCGTATCCGACCTCCCAGGCTCGGTCGGGATCATGAACCGTATCGACCGTCTGCGAACGTCCGATGAACCGCAGGGCACGCCAGTAAGAGCCATCGCTCGCCAACCAGTGATCGGAGCCTTCGTTGGTCTGCAGGACGTGGGGAACCTCCCACCGACGACCGGTGGCGGGGTTCCCAGGCTGAGTCCGCTGCTCGAGATGCCTCGATATCGATCGGATGTTGCTCATGACCAGGTCGGGCTGCTGGAACACCCTGGTATTGAGCTTTTGCAGCAGGAACGGCTCTTCAGTGCCGCCTTCCGGCGTCACCAGGTAGGTCTTGTTGATGTTTCCGCTCCCGTATTCCCGGATCGTGGCGATCCGCGACGGGGGAAGGTACCGGGAGACAACATCGTTCAGAAGGGTGGTTTCCTGCATTCCAACACTCATTAGTAGTTCTTTCTCATCGGACGAAGTGAGCAAATGATACCCTGGCAAGGGGTGCCCCGCAACACTGACCCGGGCCGGAAATCCGCGTCAGGCTTCGGCGAGTTCGAGCGGTTCACGGATCGTTCGCTCGGAATCCGGGCACCGGTCAGGTCCTGAGCGCGCCGATACCGTATTTCCCCGCAGCGAGCCGCCCTCACCCTACACCTTGCGCCACGTGTTCCACTCGGCCCCCAGTCTCGCTTCCAGGCGCACGTCTTCCCCGCTGAACGGATGCCGCAACTCCAGCCGGTAGGCGTGCAGCCACAGTCGCTGCATGCCCAGCTTCGCTGCGAGATCGCGGTTGAGCGGTCCCTTGCCGTGGGTGGCATCGCCGATGATGGGATGGGCGATGTGCTTCATGTGCCGGCGCAACTGATGGCGTCGACCGGTCAGGGGGGACAGCTCCACCAGCGCGCAGCGGGTGGTAGGGAACCGACCTTGCGGCAATGGCAGCTCATACCGCTCGAGAGTCCAAAAGCGGGTCAGGGCCTGCTGAGCCTCCTCGCGCCGGTCGTGTCGGTCGTCGGGAATACGGCGCAGGGGATGGTCGATCAGGCCCTCGTCGGCCGGCCATCCGCGCACCACGGCGCGGTAGGTCTTGTGCAGGCCCTCACCCGCTTCGAAGGCCTGGCCAATCGCGCGGGCACCCAGAGCGTCCAGGGCGAACAGCAACACGCCGCTGGTGCCCTTGTCCAGCCGATGCACCGGCCAGACCGGTCGGCCCAGTTGGTCGCGCAGCATCTGCAGCGCAAAGCGGGTCTCGCCCGCGTCCAGGCCGGTGCGGTGTACCAGCAGCCCCGGCGGCTTGTCCACCGCCACCAGATAGTCGTCGCCATAGAGAATCGAGAGCATACGATAGGCGGGGGCGAAACGCCTAGCGCCGGCGGCGCAGAGCGATGGCGGCAGGAATCCACTCCGGGGGATAGCTGGAGGTGCAGCCCTTGGGGATCGGGCGATCGTCCCAGCGTCCCAGCCGCTCGCCGGCTGCGATGGCCTTCTCGGTGTGCGACGCATGGTACACCCCGATCATCACCAGGCACATGTTCATCGCTTCTTTCTTGGGCCTGGGGGTCGCCGGGAGTTCCGTTTCGATCTTTGCCATGAGCGCGTCGAGATCGAGGGTGCCCTTCTTGTCGTTCTGCACGGCCGAAGTCATGAGGTTCCACCCGGCGCGGCCCAACAGTAGATCGGCCGAGTCAAGCCACCTTGAACGTAAGGCCCCGGCCAAGTTCGACACCTCCAGGACGTTGCCTGTCAGCTTGTCGAGGATCGGCGGCGAATCGCAGCTTTCGGCCAGGCGGATGCAATCCTCTTCGGTCAACTGCTTGGGATCCAGAAGCATGGTCGCCAGGACCCGCGCCTCGAACCAGCCGGAATCCCAGAGTGCGAGGCCCAGGGCGTGTTGCTTGTTGAGCCCCTTGGCCAGCACTCGAAGGTCGCCCATCTTGTTGCCGAATACCTTGTCCCCGACCCCTTGCTTCGCATAGATCTTGCGGACCGAGGCCAAGCCTTTTGCCTCCAGATCGGCAAGGATCTCCGCTGCGCTTGGAATTTCCTGAGTCGTTTTTTTCTGCATACCTAAACTTACCATCCATTCGAGTTTCAGCCGAGCCTGAACGAGCAAGGAGTGCAAGGCTGTAACGCAATATGCTTGACCATCTTGGCCGTTGGTGTCGTCAATCCAGTGACGTATCGTCTGCTCATAAAAAGGAGGGGCGGCGATGCGTGAGGTGGGCCCGGAATACCTGTCCCGGCGTCAGGTTTTAGCGAGCGGTTTAAAAGCCTACGCCCTGCTCTCAGCCAATCTATGGCTTCTGGGTTGCGCCCGATCCTCCGAGGGGACAGGCTCTCTGGCGATCAGCCAGGGAGCTGAAACCTGGGCTGCCGGCGGCACCTCCGCAATGCGAGGGGCCTACCCCAATCCCTTTCAAGGGCGCGAGAGCGAGCCGTGCGTCCTCACACCAGATCTTACGGAAGGTCCCTGTCACGCCGCGACCCTGAACCGGAAGGACATCAGCGAGGGTATATCCGGCCTGCCGATGCGCTTGAGCCTGCGCATCATCCGCGCCGATGATTGCACCCCGGTCCCCCGTGCCACCGTGGATGTCTGGCATGCGAGCCCTGCGGGCTACTACTCGGCGTTCCCAGCAGGAACCATCTGTAATCCTGGCGGTACCGATGCGCAAGCCGACCACTTCTGCCGCGGGGCCCAAAGCACCGACGCCAGCGGCCTGGTCGATTTCGATTCGGTCTTTCCCGGATGGTACTCCGGCCGCACCACGCACGTTCACTTCATCGTGCGGGTTGGCGCTCAGGCGTACCTCACCTCGCAGCTGTTCTTCGAAGACGCTCTCAGCGATGAGATCTTCAGCGCTCACCCCGATTATCGTGGCCGTCCACGGCGCGATACGACTAATCAAACGGACCCTGTCCTCGCCGGCAGAGAGATCGGTCCCTTCTTGCTTCAGACGGCTCGAATGGCAGATGGGGCCTTGCATGCATGGAAGACGATCGCCCTAAGCGGACGCTAGTGGCTTTTCTTGGCTCACCGCGTCGAGCAGCAGCCTTGCGGCCACCATCGCCCCGTCGGTGTGGATCGTGCCGGCCACGGCGGTCGCTCTTGCTCGGGTCTCGGGGGCCAGGGCTGTTCTGAGCGCGGCTGACAGGGACTCGGGGGTCGGCGTCGGACCGTCGTGCGCAGCACCGATGCCCAGGGCGGCCACCCGGCCGGCCCAGTACGGCTGATCCGCTATCTGGGGGACAACCACCTGCGGAGCGCCGGCTCTGGCGGCCGTCGTCGTCGTGCCTGCGCCGCCGTGGTGCACGACGGCGGCTACCCGGCCGAACAGTGCCTGGTGGTTGACCTCGCCCACGATGAAGCAGTCGTCACGGCCGTCGATCAGGGCCAGGTCGGCCCAGCCGCGGGAGACGAGCACGCGGCGGCCCTGCGCGCGGATCGCTTCGATGGCCACCCGCGCGAAGTCCTTCGGGGCGCGCATGCTGCCGAAGCCCACGTAAACCGGTGGTGTGCCGGCGTCCAGGAACGCCATCAATTCGGCCGGGAGTGGACGTTCGTCCGGCAGTGCCCATGCGCCGGTCTGTACGACGTCGCTGTTCGCCGGATCCTGCCACGGGGCCAGAGTCGGGTCCGCCGCCAGCAAGGCGGGGGTGAACGCGTAGTCGTAGACACTCTCTACCGGTGGAAGGCCGATCGACGCCCGGCGGGTGTTGAGCGCCGCACCGAACAGATCGTTCGCGCTCTGGGCGGTCAGGTCCCACAGCACCCGGTTGTCGGTCACGTCCGGTGGCAATGGCCGGCCCGGAAGCGGCATGGGCCGTTGGTGCGGCGATGGCAGATAGATGGGACAGTAGGCTGCACACACGTAGCGGATGCCGAGCTTCTCGGCCACCGAGCGCGCGCTGGCCATGACCGGTAGCAGGCCGGACGCCACCAGCGCATCACACCCCTCGGCCGCCCTGGCGACCGTGTCGAAGTACGCGGCCATCAACTCGCCTGCGATCCGGGGTACGTCCGCCGCCGTTGGAGGCGTCGCCCCGTGCACCAGTGTGTGCACCGGCGGGCCTGCCGGCACCAGGGGCACGCCGACCTCGGCCACGCGATCCGCGCAGTCCGGCGGCGCGCACATCCGCACCTCCGCGCCGAGCGCCCGCAACCGCACCGCGAGTCCCAGCAGTGGTTCGACGCCGCCGCGCGAATCATACGTCAACAACAGCACACGCATTTCGCAACTCCCATTTACGCAAGTTCTGACAGGCCCGCGATTATGCGGCACGACCCCGGGCTTGCCGCAAGCCCCCCTGTAGGGTGTAACATGGAAAGTGGGGAGGGGTAGGTAACCCCTTTTTCCTCATCATCGTCCGCTACCCTAGCCGGTCAAATTTACGAGAGGTTGTCCTGCCAATGCCCACTTCCAAGGATGAAACCCGCCAAGCTGCTCAGCAGTCCAATGCGGAGGTCGAGAAGCTTTACGAGAGCTGCTGCGGTTCTTGCGGTTCGCCCGTTCCGACGAGTTCGGGCGTTTCACTTGAAGACTTGACTTCGGATCCCAAAAAGGGCTGAACCGGGAAACGGGCGCAGCAAGTCCATGAGGCTACTGACGTAGCCTCACGGACTGAGCATGAAAAGAGGAGCGGTGGGTCCCGAGGTTCGGGGGCCCGTCGCTCCTCTTTTCACGCTCGTCCCCAGGGTGGTTTGGAAGGTGAAGTGGCGCGAGCGTATTTTGGCTTGCCGGGCGCCTTGGTATCGCGTCCAGTTACTTCCGTCCAGAGCCGAAAATTCCGAGCTTACCCAAGTCTGGGTCCCGGTGTGCAACCAGGAACGGGAACCTGCCCCTCGGGTTCGCCCGGGAAGAGGCGACGCTTGAGCCAGAGCGAGACGTAGACCAAGGCTACCAGGGATGGGACCTCGATGAGGGGACCGACGACTGCCGCCAGGGCCTCCGACGACGCGATGCCGAAGCTGCCCACCGCCACCGCGATGGCGAGCTCGAAGTTGTTCCCCGCCGCCGTGAAGGACAGGGCCGCGGTTTCCTGGTGGTTGAAGCCCAGGGCCTTGCTCACGGCGAAGGCCAGGAAGAACATCACCAGGAAGTAAAGCACCAAGGGGATGGCGATGCGGACCACCTCCATCGGCAGGCCCACGATCTTCTCGCCCTGCATGCTGAACATCAGCACGATGGTGTAGAGCAGCCCGACCAGGGCCGTCGGCCCCACGCCATGGGGTGTCGTGCGAGTTTAGCGGGGGCGACTTATTGGCCCCTGACTCGCCACCGGCTCGTATGTCCTGCTGAACGGTGCCCGATGGACGTTCCCTGATGATTCAAACGTCCTGCTGGATGGCATAGCGCTTCGGAACGTCCACCGAAGCGCTTGGTATCCCTGAGTCGCAGCCTAGGAGCCCGAACACCCAAAACGCCTCCACCCCGATGACCCGCCACGCACGCGTGTCCATCCGTTCACCTCCTCAGCGAGAAGGGGATTCCTTCCCTTGGCGCATGATGGTCACGTTCGACGGCCCTTTCAACATGCACCCTTCCCTTGATTCGGTGGAGCGGCCAGGATCGTGCCGCCCGCCATCGCTTGCCGGAAACGGTCGGTGTGACGAGACGACGTCCTGGCCCTATCGAGACGGACGTACGTGTTCATGGTTCGTGAGGCCTCACGCTGGGCGTCCGTAAGGGTTGCCCCAGCGGGGGTGATTGGCCGGTTGAGGCGTTCCGCTTCCTCCAAGGCACTGACCCAGTGGTGCAAGGTCCAGCCGTAAGGTTGGAAGAACTCGGCACCTCCTTCGGGAGCGAACCGGGGTACGTTCGCTGACCCGGCCTCTTGGGTGTTCCAGCTACGGACGACGAAGGGAAGCATCGCCGGGTGAAGCAGGTCCGTCAGCCAGGTCTGATACCCGGGTACGCCCGCCAGATCGATGGCAAGCTCCGTGACCATCGCGAGATCCAGGTAGAGAAGCAAACCCTCGGTCAGCACCAGGACGCCATTCGAAGCGTTGCCTATCGAAGCAAAGAGTTTCCGCCTGGATTCAGCCTCCGACAAGTCGAGGGCTACACGCTCAATCCTGCATGCGCCGGGTTCATTGGCCAGACAGGACTCCTTGTAGGAGACGAGGTTAGGAAGGTCGACCTCGATCCACCGAAAGTCCCGGGGCAAGGCAAGCCGATAGGGACGCGTGTCGAGTCCGGCAGCCAGGTTGACGACGGTATCGATCCCCCCCTCCGAGATACGGTCCAGGATCATCTTGTCGAACGATACCGTCCGAACGACCAGGGAGGACACCGTAGACCCACGCCCCTTGCTCATGGCCTCCTCGATGGCGGGTCCTCTCTCACCGGCAAGGCGCTTGGCCAGGTGATCGTTGAAGAGTGCGTCGGGGCGTTCGCTCTCCACGGCCCGACACCAGGCCGCCCAGCGGGCGGTATCTGAAATATCGCGGATGAGGGGGGAGCTGGAAGACACAGGTTCGGTCAAGGTAAGGCTCTCCATTCAAGAAGGGCCTTTTATCGTAGCTCACCTCAGAGTCCGATGGAAAGAAAGCGGCCAGCCCGTAGAAGCCAGGCTGGCCGTCTATTCTTTCCGCTTGCGAGGAGTCGGAGCGGCGGGAACGCTACCCCAACATTTATCACCTCCGCCAGACCTTCCGCCTGAGAGCTTCCGGGACCCAAGGTGCCGAATTCCAGCTCGTACCGGACAAGGCAAAAGGTCAGTTGGTCCAGCCCCCGCGTGTCACTCGTCTCGCAGCGGGACTAGCTGTTTTCCAAAAAGCGGCGTCACCCCCCAAGTAGGCCCAACTGCAAAGTGTCGAGATAAAAGGCAGGTCGTTCACGCTATGGGGACTGCGAGCACCGAGCATCAGAGCATGCAACCGGCAAGTAGGGTCGGTGCCGATCTCGACCATTGCACCCGAAGGTTCACGGCTACTACCTAAAGCTACTGGCAAACCGCCGTTAACGAGCTCACTCCTTCATCGTGCCAATCTCAAGTCGGATCGATGAGGTGGTGGTGACCGTCGTGTCTACCGCGCTGGGTGCAGGACCAGCCCTGTTCGACTCCCCGGGACTGTCGCAGCGCCGTTTCCGGCATGCCCGTGCCCATGTGCTCCATTGAATCCGAACGACTTGGCCACCTGGGGCCACGTCGCCGGTTGGAACATCACTTGGCGAACGGTCCGTCGGTCACGGGCTCGCCGAAAGCGGCCAGGGCCTTTTCCTTGTTGGGTAGGACCGACTTTACGGCCCCGTAGAGGCTACCCACCACGGCCCCGAGGGCGGCGAACGGAACCTCGATCGAACCGGGGCCAAGCATGGCCGAGAAGGTTTGCCGCCCGCCTTCCACGGGGCGGTTGATCTCGTCGTCTTTCTTGACGATCGTCACCGGCTCGCCGTTGATGGCATGCTTGCGGTCATGCAGGTTCAGCTTCGCGATTTCCTTCATCTCGCGCCCGGACGCGATGTAGAGGTCGCCTTTGTAGCTGAAAGCCAGGTCATCGGCGCCATTGAGGCGCATTGCCTTGAGCGCCTCGGCATCCTTGCCCTTTTGGACCTTGATCAACTGGTCGGGACGGAGCGCGAGGCTCGCGGAAGCCTGCCCGGCCAGGCTGGTCCAGGTCTGCGAAAGCTTCAAGTCAGAGCCCATGAGCGATCCTCCCGCCGAAAGGTGACACTGCGGCCGAAGCCGGGGACCGGCTGGCAACGGAGTTATCGAGCCGTTAGCTGGTCGGGATTCTTGTCGATAGTTTAAGATTTGTGGAAATATCAGCGAGGGTTTGGCGCGGGCAGCGCGATGGCCGGGGCCCGAGAAGGCCTTGGCAGTACTTTCGCTTTGCGCGGGCTCGACCGTTGAGTGGGCTTGGCGATGGCTCGCCGCTGATAGGCACAGCAACTTCACTCTCTATGGCTCGGGCTGCCCCCTCAATTGGGTTTCCCCCGGTTACGTGGACAGTCTTCCTTTTACTTTCGCGCGACCCACCTCAGCTTAGAGCCGGCGCTCCAAGGATTGCCGCTTGCTCTCGTAAGCCCTTCCAAGCCCCAATTCAAGGGCCAGATCGCAGAGGCTTAGCGCCTGCTCGATGTCGCCGGCATCTGCCAAGAGACCGATGCCTCGCTCACAAAAGCGCAATTCAGGCAGATAGGCTTTCAGATCGCGCTCTGCTTCCTCTTGCGCAGAAGGCAAGTAGCGCCGCGTGGCTTCGACCGCCCCAAGCGCCCGGTCCTCCTGGCCCACCAAGTAGCAGGCTTCTACGACGAAGTCATACGCGAAGAATTTCACCGCGTCGGGCAAGCTGTGCTGTACAGACACGACTTTCTCAAGGTAGCGCTGCGCTTCGGCGGGCCCATGGCTTGTCGCTTCTTGGTGACCGGTCCGAAGATCCTGAAGGATATCGGCAGGCGTCTTGCGCTTTGGCTCTTGGCGTCATGCAACAAAAGACAAATGCCCTGTCGCTAGAAGCACGACAGGACATTCATCTTGTTTCCCCCGGGTTAGCGGCGAGACCGTCAAGCCGGGTGACACACATGGTGCCACAACCGTCCAAGACCTGGTCCACAAGCTACTCCTGGTGGCGTAACTCGAGAGCAACTACCAACCTGTAGTCACGCGCTCCCGGCGCTTCACCCCTGCCGAGATTGCGACGGGGCGAGAACCTCGGTGGTGCACGGCGTGGCCTTGTCGTCGCCTGGGCTCTGGAAGAGGCAATCCTTCTCGTCGATGATGACCACGGCCGTGTGGCAGCGGGGGCAGAACAGGTTCTTGGCGTCCGTGGTGAAGGTGAGACGGCTTTTGCACTTTGGGCAGATGCTGCCGCTGACCTTGCGGCGGCCCTTCTTCCTGGCGGTGAGGTCCATAACTCCGGGCAAGTAGAGGTCGATGTCCTCGGGGAAGCTCAGAAACATGTCGTACTTCAAGTCGGTGGGGATGGATACTTCGAGGATGCCGATCCCGACGAGCAATATGGGCGTGATGTGGGCGGCGGGGTACTTCTTAAGTTCATTCAAGGGCTTGAAGCCGAGGACATCCTCTTCAAGGTTCATGATGGGGCAGTCGAAGGCAGTCTTGTTGCGGTAGAGGTTGATCTCGATGAGGTCCGGACCGAAGTCCATGACCTCATCGAAGTCGATGGGTGAGGCCCAGGACCTCACGTCGTAACCCGCCACGCTCAAGGGTCCTGCCGTCAGCCTCGCCAGGGCTAAGAAGTCGTCCAGGATGGCAATCTTGGCCACTCGCCCCTCCCCTCTCGTCGCTTGGTCCTTACGGTTCGACTTGCACCATACTGGCCCGTTCCAGTGAGAAAGTCATCGGACGGGCTAGCTCTCCCCCCCCCCACACACACAGATCGCTGTGATGTGCCTCCTGTCTAGGTGGCCTGACACCTAAAAACTGATTCAGCCAGAAAAAGTAGTGCCCTCATCCAATTGATAGCAAAAAGAAAGATGGCCAGCCCGTAGAAGCCAGGCTGGCCATCTATTCTATCCGCTTGCGCGGAGTCGGAGCGGCGGGATTCGAACCCACGACCCCCACTACCCCAAAGTGGTGCGCTACCAAGCTGCGCTACGCCCCGAAATGTCTCTCGGAAATTTGTTAACCGTTCGGTTAACTGGGGTTATGCTTGGCTTGACCAAGCAAATTAAATATAACAAACCGTGCGCCGATTGGCAAGGGGGTATTGAGAGGAAATTCAGAAGTTGCCTCGACTTTACGGGGGATTCACCCTGGAAAACCTCATGGGGACAGGGGTTGAGTTCGATCGCCTTCGAAGGCCGGATCTTCCAGCACATCCGCATGCTCGCCCGGTGCCAGGATGCGGGCGCGCAGGTCAGGCACCGAGAGGGGCCTGGAGTGCGTCGCGCGTCCCATCGGGCGAGCGAGCGTCACCGTCCCCTTCCCGATGACCTCGGCCTTTCCGTCGGACGTCAGGATCAAGGCCGTCCCTGGATCGATCCCGATGCCCAGGGCCGGCGCGTGAAGGACCGTCGCATCGACCAGCCGTCCGAATCGTCCTCGCTCCGAGAAGTGCGTGTCGACCACGATGTCCGGCAGCAGGCCGAACCCCGCCCCGACCGTGGCCGAAGCCGCCTCCGGCCCGTCGCCGAGGATGGCGTGGTCGCCCCAGACCATCGCCCCGGCGCTGGTCCCCGCCACGACCGCGCCGCGTCGCCAGGCCCCCTGCAGGGCCCCGAGCCAGGCGGGCTTGCCCAGCCTGGCCAGGATCCTGCTCTGGTCGCCGCCCGAGAAGAAGAAGCCCGTGGCCTGGTGGAAGGCCGCGGCCTGGCTCGCGGTCGGTTCGTCGACGGGGATGACGACCTGCACGTCCCTGGCCCCGAGCTGCTTGAAGTACGCCTGATAGGCCTTGCCGGAAGCCTCCGGGGTGCCCGAGGCCGACGGGACGATGACCAGCCGGGCCTTGTCCGCGCCCGCGAGGTGCAGGATCCGGCGCGCGATGGTGTCCTGGTCCGCTCCGCCGCCAATCAGGACGAAGGGGCCGCCCCGGAAGGCCGCGGGCGAATCCTCGGCGGCGAGGGATGGGATGCCCACGAGGATGAGGCAAAGTGAGCAGGCAAGGATGGCGGCCGGATGCATCGAGACCTCTCCTGTTCTTGAGGAACGCCATGGCTTCGCTGGCGCTCACCCCCAGGATATCGTATGGCCTGGTGGGGGCGTGTTGCTTTCGCTGAGGCCAGAGATTGCGAGGAGATTGACCCGTGCGGATTCTCAGCGCTTCGGCGGCCATGGGGCGGGTACCGCGGGGGCATGCCCGTCCCCGCTCCACGGCGTCGGACGTGGCTTCGGCCTGGGGGTGGGCGCCGGGGATGGCGTGGGCGACGGAGTGCCCGCCTCGCCCTCCAGGGTCAGGGCCGTCCCGAGCCGGGTCCCGAGCGTCTCCGGGTCCTGGGAGGCGCCCGCCACGACCTGGACGGCGAGGCGATCCGCCGTCTGGACCACGGAGGTCATCAGGGCGTTGCCGCTCGAAGCACCCTGGAACTGGCCATCGAAGCGCTGGCTCGCCTTCTCGGTGATGCCCGGGTCGAGCTTGCCGAGGGCGCGGGCGAGCCTCGGTCGCGCGATCCCGGCGAAGCCGGCCCCGAAGGTCACGCCCTCGGCTTCGCCCACCGAGAGAGCCCCGGCGACAGGCGCGACGGTGCTGCCTGCCGAGAGGGTTAGCCCCCTCGTGACCGCGGGACGGGTCGCGGTGGCGACGAGCCCGAAGATGCGTCCCCAGGCGTCCTTCACGACGGCCTGGAGCACCACCGGCTCGGAGGCTGCGGGGATCGCCAGGGCGAAGTGCCCGTCGGGGCCGGTGCGCGCGCGAGAGAGCACGCGGCCGCTCGCCGGATCGACGGCCTCGACGGTCTGCGCCTCGGCGAAGGCGGTTGCGACGTGATACGCCGGAGCCAGCGGGATGCTGTTGGTGAACGGGGTGCTGTGGGTGAAGGGCGTGCCGTTGGTGAAGGTGGGGGGCAGCACGAGCTGCCCCTCGAGGTGGCCCTCGCCGGTGGCGGGGGCTTCGGGCGGGTGGCCGCAGGCACCGAGCACCGCGATCGCGAGCAGGCCGCAGCCCATGAGGTGCGCGTGCTTCACCGGCTCGCCCCCTTCGTCGCGAGGCGCGCCTCGAGGGCGAGGGCCTCGACGCGCTCGGGCTTGGCGCCCAGTTGCTCGAACACGCGCAGGGCCTGCGCCAGGCTCTCGCGGGCGCGATCGCGCTGCTTGCGCGCGACCTGGAGATGGGCGGCCTCCAGGTGGCCCCGGGCGATCTCGAAGCGCGAGCCCACGTGCTCCAGGTGGTTGAGGGCCACCCCCAGGGCCTCCTGCGCCTCGGCGAGGTTTCCCTCGAGCCGCTCCAGACGGGCGAGCTGGAGGTGGGCGGCGCCCTGCTGCAGGACGTTGCGGGTGCGGCGGGCGTCGTCGAGCGCCTGGTGCAGGAGGCGCCGGGCCTCTTCGGTCTCGCCCGCGACCAAGAGGGCCTGGGCGAGACCGAGGAGGCCTTCGCTCCTCAGCTCGGCAGCGCCCGAGACCTCGAGGAGGCGCAGCCCGCGCCGGAAGCCCTGGATCGCCTCGTCGATCTTGCCCGCGCGCAGCCAGGCCCAGGCCAGGGCGCAGCGCGAGGCGCCGGAGCCGAAGCGATCGCCCAGGTGGGAGCGCAGCGAGAGCGCTCGCGCGTGGTGTGCCTCGGCCTCGCGGAAGTCGCCGCGGTTGGCCGACAGGTTGCCGAGGTTGTTCTCGAGCGCGGCCTCGCGATCCTCCGCTTCGAGCTTGCGGTAGTGCCCGAGGCTCTCGCGGTAGCAGAGGTCCGCCTCGTCCCAGTCGCCGCGATCCAGGTGGACGTTGCCGAGATTGTTGAGGCTCGCGGCCTGAGCGGCTTGATCGCCGGCCTTCTTGCGCAGGGAGTAGGCCGCGGCGTGGGCGAAGAGGGCCTCGTCCAGGCGACCCAGGCGGTAGAGGTTGATGCCCCGCAGGCTGTGGGCGAGGCCCTCGAGGCTCGTTCCGGCAAGTGGCGCGAGGATGCGCTGGGCCTCGGCGCACAGATCGAGGCTGGTCGGGTAGTTGCCCAGGTAGTGGTAGATCCACGCCTGATCCAGGGCGAGCTTGGCGCGTTCGTCCGGCGTCAGGACGCCCGCGAGCTCCCGGCTCGCCAGCTTGTAGTGGGTGAGGGCGCCCGAGAAGTCCCCGCGCGCCACGCACAGCTCTGCGAGCAGCCTGGAGAGCACCCCGAGGGCCTGCTCGCGCCGGCAGCTCCCGCGGCGCAGGTTCGCCTGGCTGATGCCGTGGCGCAGGGCCACGCCCTTCTCGTCGACGCTCTTGCCGTCCAGCTCGCGCCGCAGGATGGCCTCGAGGCTCTGGACGTCCGCGATCTCGCGATCGATGAAGGCGCTGATGAACGATTTCATGCGCGTTTGGGGTTGGGGGATATCGCTAGGATGGCCATAGGACGCCATTCTAAACCGGCGGTGCGGTCTAAAAAAGAGACGACTAGGCGTTTTTTTGCTGGGGCTAGATCAGCAAATCGAGCAGCATGCCCCGGATCTCGTTGATGGAGGCGGCGATGTCGATGGCATGCGCCTGGCCGCTCAGGATGCCGTCCGTGAGCGCGGCGAGCTTCTCGTCCAGCTCCTTCAGGATGATGAGCGTCCGGTTGCGCCGGTCGGTCCGCTTCTCCACCTTGCCCAGCTTGTCGTTGACCGACTTGAGGAAGCGCCTCACCGCGTCGCGGAAGTGGGCCACGTGCGCCGGGGTCGGGCTCTTGAGCAGCAGCTTGGCCTGCGCGTCCACGTCGGCGATGAAGGAGTCCACGGTACGGGGCTGAGCACCCGCCCGGGTGGCCTCGAACTGCTGGGCGAAGGTGCCCGGGGCGCTCGCCGCGCGCGCCGAGCCCGGCCCCAGCGGGCCGATGCCCTTGCCGGGCTCGTTCGGGAACATCTCGCCGATGCGGATCATACGGGTCTTGTACCCGCTAAACCGCTTAAGGATTCTCTAAGGACCATCGCTTGTTTTGCCCCGCCCGGATTTGCTAGGATCGATCCCCCCGAACTTGCCAGAAGAGGTTGCCATGTCCCAGCTCGCGCTGATGTCTCCGTTGCTTCAGGGCCTCAATGCCGATCAGGCGGCGGCCGTGACGACGATCGAGGGCCCGGTGCTGGTCATCGCAGCACCCGGCTCCGGCAAGACCACGGTCCTGACCCGGCGCCTGGCCTACCTGCTCCAGCAGGGGGTGCGCCCCGAGCAGATCCTGGCGGTGACCTTCACCAAGAAGGCCTCCACCGAGATGACGCAGCGCCTGGCCAAGCAGATCGGCTCCAAGGACATCGCGAGCCGCATGACGGTGGCGACCTTCAACTCCCTGGGCCTCAAGCTCCTGGAGGGCAACTACCGGCGTCTCGGCTACACCGTCGACAAGCCTCACCTCTTGCTCGAGGGCACGCAGCGCGCCCTGTTCGACGTCCTCTTGCGCGAGCAGGACGCCATGGACATCAAGTACGAGGAGCTCGGCGCCTACATCTCGCTGGCGAAGGCCACCCTCACCGAGCCCAACCGGGTCAACCGCCTCTCGGCCGACCCCAACGAGGCCCGGATGGCCGACCTGTACAAGGCCTACCAGCTGCGCATGATGCAGCAGAACCTGATCGACTTCGACGACCAGATCCGGCTGTCGGTCGATCTGCTCCTGACCCAGGACGACCTGCGCCGCGAGATCCAGGCGCGCTTCACCCACGTCCTGGTCGACGAGTACCAGGACACCAACCGCGCCCAGTACACCCTCCTGCGCCAGCTCGCCGCCCCCCACGACAACCTCTTCGCCGTGGGCGACGACGCCCAGGGCATCTACGGCTTCCGCGCCGCCGACATCGACAACATCCTGAGCTTCTCGCGGGACTACCCCCAGGCCCGCGAGATCTACCTCGAGACCAACTATCGCTCGACCCCCGGCATCATCAAGCTCGCCAACAACCTGATCGGCTTCAACGCCAAGCAGATCAAGAAGACCATCAAGGCGGCCCGCTCCAAGGACGGCCAGCGGATCCGCAACCTCAAGGTGCTCGACCAGTTCAACGAGGCCTCGGCCATGGTCGAGTCCATCAAGGAGCTCTTCCTCGAGGGCACCCCCCCCGAGGAGATCGCCGTCCTCTACCGCACCCACGCCCAGGCCCTGCCCATCATCTCGGCCCTGGTCGAGGCAGAGATCCCGTTCGTGGTCAAGAAGAGCGGCAGCTTCTACGACCAGGCCGAGATCCAGGACATGCTCAACTTCCTGCGCCTGGCCCTGCCCAAGCCCCATCCCCTGGTCGAGGTGGCCTTCGAGGGCCTCTTGCGGCGCCTGGGGGTCTCCAAGGACGCCATGTCGATCCTCAAGGTCGAGGCCGAGCGCCGCGAGGGCTCGCTGTGGGCCGCGGCCGAGCTCGCGGATCGCCTGCCTTTGGGCAGCATCCAGCAGCGCAACCTCGTCGTTCACGCGATCCGGATGGTCGTCGGCTGGCGGCGCCACCAGGGCCCCATCGCCGAGCTGATCCTCAAGATCCTCCAAGAGACCCGCTACCGCGACACCCTGCAGGGCAAGAAGGGCGAGCAGGCGCGCCAGAAGCTCGACTGCCTCTCGACCTTCCACGAGCAGGTGACGCGCTGGGCCCCCAAGAGCCTCTACGACCTCTTCAACACCATCGATCAGCAGATGCGCCCCAAGAAGGCCAAGAAGAACGAGGCGGTCCAGCTGCTGACCATCCACTCCAGCAAGGGCCTGGAGTGGGATGCGGTCTTCGTGATCGGGATGGAGGAGGCGACCCTGCCCTACCAGGTCGCCCTCGACGAGGGAAACCTCGCCGAGGAGCGGCGCCTCTGCTACGTGGCCATCACCCGGGCGCGCCGCTTCCTCCAGCTCAGCCACTGCCACGAGCGCAGCAGCTTCGGCCAGAAGAAGAGCGTGGTGCCGAGCAGGTTCCTCCACGAGATGATGACCGGACAGGGGCAACCGGGCGCGCGCTGAGGCGGCCCGGCGTTCGCGCTAGCGGTAGCTCGCGATGTGGGGGGCGATCGCCTGGAGCGAGACGACCCGCTCCACCGCGCCCAGCTTGACGGCCTCCTTGGGCATGCCGTAGACCACGCAGGTGGCCTCGTCCTGCGCGAGGGTGCTCGCCCCGGCATCTCTCATGGCCTTCAGCCCCCGGGCGCCGTCGTCGCCCATCCCGGTCATGATGATGCCCAGGGCGTTGCGCCCCGCTTGCTTTGCCACCGACCGGAACAGGACGTCCACCGAGGGCCGGTGATGGCTCACCAGAGGACCGTCGAGCACCTCCACGTGGTACATGGCCCCGCTGCGCTTGAGCTGCATGTGGCGCCCGCCCGGCGCGATGAGGGCCCGGCCGGGAATCACCCGGTCGCCGTCGCGGGCCTCGCGGACCTCGACGGCGCACAAGCTGTCGAGGCGCTCGGCGAAGGAGGCCGTGAACTTCTCGGGCATGTGCTGGACGATGACCATGCCGGGACTGACGCGGGGCAGGGCCCGCAGGACCGCCTCGAGGGCCTGGGTGCCCCCGGTCGAGGTGCCGATGGCGACCACCCGGTCCGTGGTCTCGGCCATGGCCCGGACCGTGGGCTCCGCATGGGCGACCGGCGCGACCGGCGCC
Source organism: Pantanalinema sp. (assembly GCA_036704125.1). Classification (NCBI taxonomy): domain Bacteria; kingdom Bacillati; phylum Cyanobacteriota; class Cyanophyceae; order Leptolyngbyales; family Leptolyngbyaceae; genus Pantanalinema; species Pantanalinema sp. The sequence continues at coordinate 56,487 of DATNQI010000036.1, forward strand.
GGCGCGGAGAGCCGCCGGACGTTGGCGTGAGAGGCGGCGAGGACGGTCTTGACCAGCTCGCGCGAGGACTCGAGCAGGAACTGCTTGAGGCCCATCTTCGGCTTGGTGATGATCCCGAAGGCGCCCGCGGCGAGCGCCTGCATGGTCGTTTCGGCCCCGCGCTCGGTGAGCGACGAGCAGATCACCACCGGCGTCGGGCGCTCCTGCATGATCTGCTTGAGGAAGGTGATCCCGTCCATCCGCGGCATCTCCACGTCCAGCACGATCACGTCCGGCCACTCGCTGCGCATGCGCTGCCAGGCGAAGATCGGGTCCGAGGCGGCGCCAATCAGCCGGATGCCGGGCTCGTTCTTGAGGACGTCGCCGAGGACCTGGCGCACCACCGCCGAGTCGTCGACGATCAGCACGTTCACACCGCGCATTCGCACCTCACCCGGCAGTTGACGCAGTTGGCGGCGACCGAGGCGGGCCGGGTGTGGCGAACCCAGACGTCCCCGCTCTGGACCTCGAAGCGAAGGTTCCGGTGGCCGACGCCTCCCAGGTTCTCGACCCGGCACGAGAAGCCGTTCTCTCGGACCAGACGCCTGGCCGTCTCTCCGTTCTGCGCCCCGATGTGGCGCGTGCGGCCGGGGATCTGGCCGGGGAACATGTTGCCGCCCCCGAACAGCTTGACCTCGTACTCCTCGGGCCGGGTCCCCGCGCGCCGGATGTCCTGCAGGAACAGGGCGAGGGCGTCGTCGGCGAAGCGACCGTCCAGGATGCCGCCTTCCCCCTTCGCCCGGGCCGGGAGCATGAAGTGGCACATCCCCCCGATCCGCAGGCCGGGGTGCCACATGGTGATGGCCACGCACGAGCCCAGGATCGTGCGGATGCGGGTGCGGCGATCGCCGAAGTGGTAGTCACCCGGCTGCAGGTAGACGTCTTGGAGCTGGCTTGCGTGTTGCATGGGCTACTCCTTTCGATAGATGGCCGGTCTGACGGATGCGAGCGCGTCGCTGACGCCGTTGAGGCTCTCGGAGTGGCCGACGAAGAGGTAGCCCCCAGGCTTGAGGCGGGGCAGGAGGTTGGCGACCACCTGCTGCTTGATGGCCTGGTCGAAGTAGATCATCACGTTGCGCAGGAAGATGACGTCGAACAGGCCCAGCTGCGCCTGCGGTTCGACCAGGTTGGCGAGCTTGAAGGCGACCCGCTCGCGCAGGCTGCGGTCCACCAGGAGGTGGCCCTCCTGCGATCGCACCCCCTTGAGGCAGTAGCGCTTGAGGTACTCGGCGGGGATGCCCTGCGTGCGCGCCATGGGGTAGCGCCCCGAGACGGCTTGCTCCAGCACCCGCGCGCTGATGTCGGTCCCCACGACCTCCCAGGGGGAGTCCCCCAGGGTCGCGGCCAGGACCATGGCCACGCTGTACGCCTCTTCGCCCGACGAGCTCGCCGCGCTCCAGACGCGCATCGGCCCCGCTCCGCGCTTCGCGAGGGCCTGGTCGCGCAGGAACTCGAAGTGCTTGGGCTCGCGGAAGAAGTAGGTCTCGTTGGTGGTGAGCAGGTCCAGGGCGCGCTGCAGCTCGGCGGGGTCGCGCCCGTGGGCGATCCGCTCGTAGTAGGCGCCGTAGGTGGGAAGGCCGAGCGCAGCCACACGCTTGGAGAGGCGGCCGCTGACCATCGGCTTCTTGCCGGGGGCCAGCTTGATGCCGGCCTCCCGGTAGAGCAGCGCCTGGATATCGGCGAACTCGCGATCGCTCAGCGTGGTCATTACCCCCCCCCTAGCTCGCGCTTCCCTGCTCGATCGCCGCGAGCTCGTCCACCGACAGAACGTTGTCGATGGCCAGCAAGATCACGAAGCGCTCGTCGCTCTGGCCCGAGAGCGCGGTCTTGCCCATCCCCGCGATGAAGTCCGAGCGGATCTGCGCTCCGAAGCTGGGCACGGGCTCGACGTCGGAGGGGGGGATCTCGAGCACCTCGTTGACGGCGTCGACGATGATCCCGATGACCTGCTGCGCCGCGCCGCCCACCTCGAGGATGATGACGCAGGACCTGCGGGTGAGCTCGGTGGTTCCCCGGCCGAAGCGAACCGAGAGGTCGATCACCGGCACCACGGCGCCGCGCAGGTTGATGACCCCCCGCACGAAGGGGGGCATCATGGGCACGACGGTCATGGGCCCGCACTCGAGGATCTCCTTGATGTGCAGGATGCCGATGGCGTAGGTTTCCGTGCCAAGCACGAAGGTCAGGTACTGCTGCTGATCAGGGGTAGGCCCGGTCACCCGGGCCTCGTCGAAAGCAGTCATCGAATCCTCCTAGAACCGGACGAAGTCGGACTCGTCGCCGCGCCCGGGCGCCAGGGCCGCCCGGACGGGTGCCGCCTGGATCGCCTTGGTCCGCGCGCGCTCGGCGCCGCGCGGGGCGTCCGTGAGGCCGGCCACGCGGAAGAAGGCCATGAGCTGCTGGAGCTGCTCGGCCTGGCCGCTCATCTCCTCGGCGGTCGCGGCCAGCTCCTCGGAGGCCGAGGCGTTCTGCTGGGTCGCCTGGTTCATCTGGCCCATGGCCGAGGTGATCTCCTCGATGCCAGCGGACTGCTCGCCCGCGGCCGCCGCGATCTCCTGGACCAGGTCCGAGGTCCGGTTGATCGAGGGGACCATCTCGTCGAGGAGCTTGCCCGCGCGCTCGGCCAGGGAGACGCTGCCGGTGGCGAGCTCGCCGATCTCGCGGGCGGCCACCTGGCTGCGCTCGGCGAGCTTGCGAACCTCGGCGGCCACGACCGCGAAGCCCTTGCCGTGCTCGCCCGCGCGGGCCGCCTCGATGGCCGCGTTGAGGGCCAGGAGGTTGGTCTGGTAGGCGATGTCGTCGATGATGCCGATCTTGCCGGCGATGCTCTTCATGGCGAGCACCGTCTCCTTGACCGCGACGCCGCCCTCGGTGGCCTCCTTGGAGGCGGTCGTGGCGATGCCCTCGGTGACGCGGGCGTTCTCGGCGGTCTGGGTGATCGAGGCGCTGGCCTCTTCGACCGTGGCGCTCATCTCCTCGGCGCTCGCGGCCTGCTCGCTGGCGCCCTGGCTCAGGGACTGGGCGGTGGCGCTGATCTCCTCGGAAGCGCTCGAGAGGGAGTCGGCGGCCCCGCGCACCTCGCCGATGATCTGAGAAATCTTCTGGACCATGTCGCGCAGGGATCCGAGCAGAATTCCCGTCTCGTCCTTGGAGTCCACGTCGATCTTGACGGTCATGTCCCCGTCCGCCAGCTGGTTCGCCACCGAGACGGCCTGGTTTATGGGCCGGGTGATGCTCACGGTGACACCGTAGGCGAACGCCACCCCGATCGCGAAGGCGGCGAGGGCCAGCCCGATGAGGATCATCCGGGAGAGCGCCTGCTGATCGGCGGCCTGCTTGGCGGACTGCTCGAGCAGGTCGCTCTGGAGCGCCACCAGCTCGTTGAGCGCCCCGGTGTAGGTCTTGAGGGCGGGCAGGGCCTCGGCGAGCACCACGGCCTGCGCCTGCGCCCGGTTGCCTTCGAGGGCGAGCTGCGAGGAGCGCAGCACCGCCTCCAGGTAGGGCTTGCGCGCCTGCTGGATCTTCGCCATCAGGGCCTTGCCCTTCGGGGCGTAGATCAGCTTTTCGAGCTCCTCGAGGCGGCTGCCGATCTCGCCGCGGTTCGCCTGGATCCGGTCCATCCGAGCGCGCAGCTCCGCGGGGCTGGTGACCAGGGTCATCTCGAGGTTCGCCCGCGAGCTGTCGTCGGCCAGGATGATGACCTCGTTGGCCAGCTTGGACTTGATCCAGTCCACGTTGGCGATCTTGTCGAGGGCCTGGTTGGCGGCGGCGAGGCCCATCAGCCCCGTGACGATGATGACGAGCATCAGCGCCAGGACGCTGCCGAACCCGAGCGCGAGCCGGGTGCCGATTTTCGCGTTTTTCAGCATTATGTTCTCCTACTGGGCTTGAAGGCGGGGATCAGAGGCGAGCGCCTCGCGGTGGGTTTCCTTGTGGATCAGGGCCGGGACGTCGAGGATCAGGGCGACCTCGCCCGTGCCGAGGATGGTGGAGCCGACGATGCCCTTGAGGCCGGAAAAGAGGGGACCCAGGGGCTTGATGACGGTCTGGAACTCGCCCATCAGGGCGTCGACGACCAGGCCGGAGCGCTGGCCACCCGCCTGGATCACGACGATGCTCTCTCGGCCGGTGGCGGCCCCCGGGATTCCGAAGGTCTCCCGGAGGCGGATGAACGGCAGCACGGTGCCGCGCAGGTTGACGTAGTGACGATCGGCCTCCGCCTTGGCGTCGGGCGAGAGCTCCAGGCACTCCACCACGTGGTCCAGGGGGATGACGAAGGCCGCGTCCCCGACCCCCACCAGGAAGCCGTCGATGATGGCCAGGGTGAGGGGAAGCCGGATCCGGAAGGTCGAGCCCTTGCCTGGCACGCTCTCGAGCTCGAGGGTCCCGCGCAGGCGGGTGATGTCGCGCTTCACGACGTCCATGCCCACGCCGCGCCCCGACAGGTTGGTCACCTGATCGGCCGTCGAGAAGCCCGGCTCGAAGATCAGCTGGTGGATCTCGTGGTCGCTCAGCGCCTGGCCAGGGTGGACCAGGCCGCGCTCGACGGCCTTTTCCAGGATGCGGTCCCGATCGAGCCCCTTGCCGTCGTCGGAGACCTCGATCACGATCGAGCCCGAGTCGTGGAAGGCGTGGAGCCTGACGTGGCCCCTGCCGGGCTTGCCCGCGGCGAGCCGGACGTCCTCGCGCTCGATGCCGTGATCGAGCGAGTTGCGGACCAGGTGGGTCAAGGGGTCGCCGATCATCTCGACCACCGACTTGTCCAGCTCGGTCTCCGCGCCGCTGATGATGAGCCGGATGTCCTTGCCGAGGTCCCGGCTGACGTCCCGGACCACCCGCTGGAAGCGGTTGAAGGTCGCGCCGATCTGGACCATCCTCAGCTTGAGGGCGCTCTCTCGCACCTCCTCGACCAGCCGCGAGAGGGCCGAGGCGGCCTCGGGCAGGCCGGTGACCTCCGAGCGCTGCGCCAGCTGATGGGTCCCGGCTCCTGCGGTCACCAGCTCGCCGATCAGGGTGATGAGGTGGTCGAGCTTGGCGGCGTCGACCCGGATGGTGTTGTTCTCCTGGGATCGGGCCTCGGCCACCTGCTTTTGCTTCTGGAGGGCCGCGTCGACCACGGGCTGCTGCACCGCCTGGTGCTCGACCAGGATCTGGCCCAGGGGCGGGGGGCTGGCCTCTTGCTGGGTGCGCAGCCCTTCCTCCAGCTCGTGGCGGGTCAAGGCGCCGCTCTGGATCAGGATCTCGCCGAGCCGCATGTCGCCCTCGGGCAGGGCGTTGATGTGGGCGATGCAGTCGCTCACGCGGCTGTCGGGGGGCAGGATGGTCAAGCGGCAATCGTCGCGGACGAACTCGAAGACGCCCTCGATGGTCTCCTTGTCCGCTCCGGTGGCGAGGGTGATCTCGAAGCCGAGGTAGCAGCTCTCGGGGTCCATCTCGGCCGCCTCTGGGAGGGCGTCGTCGATCAGGGTGAGGGCGACGATGTCGCCGAGGGTCGAAAGGTAGCGAATGAACGAGGCCGGGTCCATGCCATTGCGGAAGACCTCGCTGCCGAAGCGCAGCGACACGTGCCAGTTGACGCGCGCCGGGCGTGCCTGCTCGGCGGCTTTCGGCGCGACGCTCGCATGGTGGCCGGGGGCGCCAAGGTGTCCCTCGAGGCGCCGGATGAGGGTCTCTTGCTGGGTCCGAGCGTCGGGATCGAGCATGGGCTCGGCTCCGACCCGGGTGATCAGGTGGGAGATGTGGTCCCCGCACACCAGCAATAGCGCGATCAGGTCCCCGTCGGCCGGGAGCCTGCCCTCTCGGACGTGGTCGAGCACGTTCTCCATCACGTGGGTGAAGGCCACGAGATCCTCGAAGCCGAAGAGCCCCGCGGATCCCTTGATGGTGTGGGCCGCGCGGAAGATGGCGTTGATCGCCTCGTCGTTCCCGGGCTCGCTCTCGAGGACGAGCAGGGCCGACTCCATCTCGCGACACAGCTCCTGGCACTCGGCCAGGAAGGTCTGAAGCACCTGATCCAGGTTCAAGCGTGTGCCTCCTCGTGATTGGCCCGGATCCCGTAGAGATCCAGGAGGTCATGCACCGTGGGGCTCGTCGGTCCCAGGCGAACGGTCTTGCCCATGCGCGCGGCTTCCTTGCGCACCAGCAGGATGAGCTGCGCCCCGGCGGAGTCGATCTCGGTGACGCCCGAAAGGTCCAGCTCGAGCGCGTCGAAGGTCGAGAGCGGGGCGAGCAGCTGGTCCTTGAGCTCGAGGGCGGTGTAGATCGTCAGGTCCCCGTCCAGGGCGATCAGGCCGTCCGCCTCGCGGGGTTGAATGGCGATGGGCATGGGCGATTCCTCCTGCTAGGGCAAGATGAGCTTCTGGACGGCCGCGAGCATCTGCTGCGGCTGGAAGGGCTTGAGGACCCAGGCCTTGGCGCCGGCGGCCTGGCCTTCCGCCTTCTTCGAGTCCTGGCCCTCGGTGGTCAGCATGATGATGGGGACGAACTTGAGGGCGGGTTGCTTCTTGGCCTCCTTGACGAAGGTGATGCCGTCCATCCGCGGCATGTTCACGTCGGAGATGATCAGGTGCACCTTGAGACCCGCGAGCTTGTCGAGGGCGTCCTGGCCGTCGCAGGCCTCGACGACCTCGTATCCCGCCCCCTTGAGGGCCATGCTCACCACCTGGCGCAGGGTGGCAGAGTCGTCGACGATGAGGATGGTCTTTGCCATGGTGGTCTCCTGCTAGAAGAAGGTGATCTCGGTGTCGGACTGGGCTGCGAAGGCCTGCCCTGAATGGTTGATGCGCTGCTCCTGGGTGGTGTAGGTGGCCTCGGTGCTGCGCAGCCAGGCGGCGAGGTCACGGGCGTCCGGGCGCTCGAGCAGCCCGGAGAGGTCGTTCAGGCCCGCGCGGGTGTGGCCGAGGATCTGGCTGACGCGGTCCTGGAACTGGAGCGAGACCATCATGGCGGCGATCTCGTCGCGGATGCCCGCGCTCTCGCGCTTGAGCTCTTCGGACGATTCGACGAGGCGGCCGGTCAGGCCGCTGAAGCGCGCGAGCACCTCGTGGATGGTCTGCTCCGAGCGCGCGACGCTCGCCGCGTCCTGGGCGACGAAGCGCGCGGCCTGGCCCTGCGCGTCGAGCATGGCCTTGCGGATGATGCCGACCTTCTGGTTGATGCTGCTGCCGGTGTCCTTCGAGCGCGACGAGAGCTTGCGGACCTCGTCGGCGACCACCGCGAAGCCGCGGCCGTGCTCGCCGGCGCGGGCGGCCTCGATGGCGGCGTTGAGGGCCAAGAGGTTGGTCTGCTCGGCGATGTCCTCGACCGCCTCGGACATCTCGCGCAGCTCGTCGGTGTAGCCCGCCAGCGTGGCGATGCTGCCCAGCATCGTGTCCCGGACGGACATGGCGTCCTTGAGGGAGGCGACGATCGCGCTGAGCTCGGACTCGCTCTGCTGCAGCACGCGCAGCATGCCGTTCTCGCTCGTCTGCCCAGGCTCGGAGGCGTGCGAGGCGGCGACCGCGGCCTCGAGGCGCCCGATGAGGTTCGAGAAGCGAACGTTCAGGGAAAGGATGGCCTCCTCGGACTGGTCGCAGGCCGTCTCGATGTGGCGCGCCCAGATGGGCAGGACCCCCCGGAAGGAATCGACCACCTCGAAGGCGTCGGACGCGGCGGGCACGGCCGCCTCGATCACGGGAAGGCAGACGACCTCCTCGACGGCGCTCGGGAGAGCCACCTGGCTCGCGAGCTTGTCCTCCACCAGGCGCAGGGCCTCGACGACCGAGGTCTCGCACATCGCGTCGAGGCGAGCGAGCAGGTCCTGGGAGATCGCGCCGCGCAGGAGCATTTCCTGGCGCGCCTGGGCCTCGGAGAGCCAGGCGACCACGATCGAGGCCTGCCGCGCGTTCCACCAGGCGGTGGCGCCGGCGGCTGCCGCGAGGAGGGCGATCGCCGCCACCAGCGCGCGGACGCTCAGCCCCGCGCCGGCGAGCACCGAGAGGGCGCCGAGCGCGGCGAGGGCAAGGGAGAAGCGCCAGGTCGCGCTGGCGAGGCGAGGCATGGGGTGTTCGGCTAGCATGAAGAAACCTCTCGGTCGGGTTAACCGGCGATCGCCGGGTTCACCAGGAACGGCGCCGTTCGCAGGAGGTCCTGGAAGGCGTCCGCCGGCACGGGACGGCTGTAGAAGAAGCCCTGGACCTCGTCGCAGCGCAGCTCGAGGAGCAGGTCGCGCTGGGTGACGTCCTCGACGCCCTCGGCGACGACGTGCATGCCCAGGTGGTGGGCCAGATCGACGATCGCGCGGACGATGGCCGCGGAGCTGCGATCGGTGGTCAGGTCGTGGATGAAGGATCGATCGATCTTCAGGGCGTGGATCGGGAGGCGCTTGAGGTAGTTGAGCGACGAGTAGCCCGTGCCGAAGTCGTCGATGGACAGGTGAACCCCGCGCGCGTGCAGCTCCTCGAGCATGGATGCGGCCTTGGAGAGGTTCTCCATCAGCAGGGACTCCGTCAGCTCGAGGTCCAGCAGCTCGGGGCTCAGGCCCGTCCGAGCGAGCACCTCCGCGACGTTCGACACCAGCTGGTCGTGCTTGAGGTGGCGCGCCGAGAGGTTGATCCCCATGCGGATGGTCGGCAGGCCGTCCTTTTGCCACGCGAGCGCCTGGCGGCAGGCCGTCTCGAGCACCCACTCGGTGATCGGCACGATCAGGCCCGTCTCCTCGGCGAGCGGGATGAACTGGGCCGGGCTGATCATGCCGAGCTGAGGGTGGTTCCAGCGGATCAGCGCCTCGGCGCCCACGATCCGAGCGTCGCTCAGCCGGATCTGGGGCTGGTAGTGGATGACCAGCTCGTTGTTCTCGATGGCCTTTCGCAGGTTGCTCTCGAGCGTCAGGCGCGTGGCGATCGACCTGGAGGTGTCGCGGGCGTAGAAGGCGTAGCTGTTGCGCTCGTCCTTGGCCCGGTACATGGCGGTTTCCGCGTGCTGGAGCAGGGTCTCCGCATCGCTTGCGTCCTCGGGGAAGAGGCTGATCCCGATGCTGGGGGTCAGGAAGACCTCCTGCTCGCCCAGGCGAAACGGCTCTTCGAACAGGGCGAGCAGGCTCTGTGCGGTCGTCGCCGCCGCGGTGGCGTCGCCCGGATCGTCGAGCACGAGGCCGAACGAATCGGAGCCGAGGCGCGCCAGGGTGATGGGCTCGGGGAAGCGAAGCGCCAGGCGCCTGGCGACCTCCTGGAGGATGGAGTCGCCCGCCGCGTAGCCGAGCGAATCGTTGATCCGCTTGAAGAGGTCGAGATCCGTCAGCACGACCGCGGCCGGGCGCTTGAAGTGCTGGGCGACGCGAATGGCCTCGTCGAGGCGATCCAGCAGGAAGGGTTTGTTGCCAAGCCCCGTCAGCCGATCCGTGTAGGCCATCGAGAAGAGGGTCCGCTCGGTCAGCCGGCGCTGGCTCACGTCTCGCACCGTGGCGACGATCAGCTGGGTGTCGTCCATCTTCAACGGGCTCATGCTGATCTCGACGGTCAGCTCGTGAAGGTCCTTGCAGATGGCCGTCTGGTCCTGGCTGTCGCCCATGCCCCGGCGATACGGGGCGGCCTGGTACTTGGTGCGGTGGCCCCGGTGGTTCTTTCGGGAGGCCGCGGGGACGAGCACCTCCACGGGCCGGCCCACGAGCTCGCCCTCCTGGTACCTGAACATCTGCTCGGCATGCCGGTTGCACCAGATGATGAGCCCCTGCCGATCGACGATCAGGACGGCGTCAGGGGTCGCCTCGAGGAGCGCCTCCCATGGGAGGCGCGAGAGGGTTTCCCGGAGCGAGGCATCATCCGGTTGGTGCATCACTTCGAAGCTCCTGTTCGCGCTGCGATCGCCGAGGATGACACGGCGATGAGCCGGTCGGCAGTACTGCTTGCCTGAATCGCGGATCGATTATCCGCTCAGGTGGCGCGCTCGAACAGGGGTCATATGGTTCAAAAACAGCCGCAACGAACCATTCCGACTAGGCCATTTGACCTAATAGGCTCAGGATGTCTTTATTGCCGTTCGCGCTAACGGCAAGTCCGTCAGCGCCGCGGACTAGAGCGGGAGCGCGAACCAGAAGCGGCTGCCGCTTCCCAGCGTGCTCTCCACGCCGATGGTGCCTCCGTGCGCCTCGACCAGCGCCTTGCAGATCCCCAGGCCCAGCCCGGTTCCTCGCTTTTCCTGGCCGGCCTTCAGCTGAACGAAGGGCTCGAACAGCCGGTCATGGTCCTCGGGGCCGATGCCGATCCCGGTGTCCGCGACCTCGCAGACCACCCGGTCCGGTTCGCGCCACACCCGCAGGTCGATCCGCCCCCGGACCGGAGTGAACTTGATGGCGTTGCCGACGAGGTTGAGCAACACCTGGATGATGCGCTGGTCGTCGGCCACCACCAGGGGCAGGTCCGGCTCGAACGCCATCCCGACCCGGATCTCCTTCTCGCCTGCCTGCGGGGCGAGCAGGGACAGGGCCTGCTGGACGGTGGCTTCCAGCTCGATCGGGCGCCTGAGAAGCATGAGGCTGCCCGCCTGGATCTGGCTCATGTCCAGCAGGTCGCTGACCATGTGCTGCAGCGACTGGGCGCTCCAGCGGATGCGGTTGAGGGATTCGCGCTGCTCCGGGGCGATCGCCCCGAACAGGCCCTCGGTGAGCAGCTCGACGGAGCCGGTGATGATCGTCAGCGGCGTCTTGAACTCGTGGGAGAGGGTGTTGAGGAACTGGGTCTTGAGCGCGTCGCTCTGTCGCGCCAGGGTGGCCTGCTCTTGCAGGCGCAGGTTGGCTTCCGCGAGCTCATGGGTCCGGCGTCGAACCTCGGCCTCGAAGTGGCGGTTCTGATCGCGCAGGGCCTGGTTGGCGCGTTCCAGGGCCTCGCGCTTGTGCGCGAGCTTCGCTTCGGTGCGCTTGCGGGCCGTGATGTCCTCGATCATCGCCAGCACGACGCGCGGCGCGCCGACCCGCTCCGGCAGAAGGGTCGCGCTCACGTGCGTCCAGATGTCCTTCCCGCCCTTGCCCAGGTAGCGCTTTTCCTCCCGGATGGAGGAGCGATCCCCCGCGAGGAGCTCGCGAAAAATGCGCGCGCTCCTGTCCCGGTCGTCCGGGTGGGTCAGGCTCTCGAGGGTCATTCCCCCCAGCTCGGGGCCTTCGTAGCCGGCCATCTCGGCGAGCGCCGGATTGACCTTCAAGAGGCGGCTCTGCGAATCCATGAGCGCCATGCCGAAGGGGCTCGAATCGAAGATCATTCGCAGGCTCTTCTCGCTCTGATCCAGCTCGGCGATGGCCTGGTTGAACAACAGCGATTGCCCGACGAGGGCCCCCAGCGCCTCCAGGCTGGCCAGGAGTTCGCCGTCCGGGGGCGTGATCTGTGAATCGGCGAAGAACGCGACCCCGACGAAGCGGCCCTGGTCGCGCAGGGGGAAGCCGATGGCGATCCGCAGCCCCGCGGTGGCAGCCGCCTCGCTGCGCGGAAACAGGCTCGCGTCGGAAAGCGAAGGCAGCCAGCACACCCGCTGCTCCTGCCAGACGAGGCCGGGCAATCCCGCCCCCTTGGAGAGGAAGAGTTGCCGGCCGAACGAGACGAAGCGCGCAAGCGCCGCGGAGTCCTCGTGCCACGCCTCGATCAGGCGCAGGCCCTCGCCGGTGGGATCCAGCAACCAGGCTTCGCCGAGGCACCATCCCATGGTCTCGCAGATGGCCCGCAGGATGGCGGGCACGGTGTCGCGATGCGACCGCGACTCGAGCAGCGCCATGCCCACCGCGTATTGCAGGCGGCATCGGCTATTGGTTTGCTCGCGCTGTGTCGTCATGGCTACCTCGCCGCGGCCTCTCCTGGTACGGCACTCCCCTCATTAAATCGCCTCTGGGCCCAGGCGTGAAGCGTAGTTCCCCCGCATCAAGGGGGCGCTCTCTTCACGATACGCTTGCGAGCGGCTCCCGAGAGGCCCGCATCCGTGAAGGAGTCTTCACGTTGGGCCTTGAGATCAGGAGCTGGGCGAGGGATAATGGGCGCGAGCCGGGCCCCCGCTTCTGGGGTGCCAGCTCGTTGCGAGATACCGCACGATGGCCAACACGATCCTGATCGTCGACGACGAACCCGACATCCTCGACATTCACGCTACCTGGCTGCGCAACTCGGGTTACGAGGTCCTGCAGGCGGTGAGCGGGGCCGAGGCGATTTCCCTTGCCAAGCAGCGTGCGGTGGACGTGGTGATCACCGACCTGCGCATGCCCGGCCTCTCGGGGCTCCACCTGCTCACCATCCTCAAGGAGATCGCCCCGAGCATCGAGGTCGTCCTGCTCTCCGGGCAGGGCACGATGGAGGATGCCATCGAGGCCCTGCGCGAGGGACGGGCCTTCGACTTCCTGCGCAAGCCCCTGTACGATCTCGGTCGGCTCAACCTCACCATCGAGAAGGCCCTGAAGCGCCGCAGCACCCACCCTGCCCCGGCCGGCGAGGTGCGGCCGGTCGTCTCACCCGATCAAGTCCTGAGCGTCAGGGAGCGCGAGGTCCTCAACCTGGTGGCGCAGGGCCTGGAGAATCGCGAGATCGCGGGGCGCCTGAGCATCAGCGACAAGACCGTCAAGAACCACCTCGCCCGCACCTACCAGAAGCTCAACGTCTCCAACCGCACCCAGGCCGTCACGCTCTGCCAGCGGCTGGGCCTGCTCTAGCGCGGCCTCGCTTCGCTTGACGGTGCGCCGTTTCTTGGGTACGCTTGAGCGTAGAATCCCTGGATGAAGGGGAGTAGCCGCCGGTTTACCGGATGATGGGGCCGCCAAGCCCAGGGCTCAAGCGCCCTCGGTCCCATCGACGAGCATGAGTGTCTCGGGAGCAAGACCTTCGCCGTTGCGTGCTTTTTTGCGCGCAAGGCGAGTCTGGCTCCCTTTTTCTTTGCGGGAGGTCGCGTGGATATCTTCTTGAGCCTGTTCTGGGTCCTGCTCTCCATGGGCGGGATCATCCTCGCCTGCGAGGCCTTCACCAACGCCATCGAGTGGCTGGGCAAGAAGCTCAACCTCTCGGAGGGCGCGGTCGGCAGCGTGCTGGCCGCCGTGGGCACGGCGCTGCCCGAGACGATCATCCCCATCATCGCGATCGTGGGCGCCTGGACCGCCAAGGACGCCGCGGGGACCCATGCCGGGACCGACATCGGCATCGGCGCCATCGTCGGCGCCCCCTTCATGCTGGGGACCCTCGCCCTGTTCGTGACGGGGGTCGCCATCGTGGTCTTCACCCGACAGGGGCGCCGCGACGAGAAGGTGCTCGCCGACCCGAAGGTCCTGAAGCGCGACCTGCGCTTCTTCCTGATGACCTATCCCGCGATCATCCTGGCCTCGTTCATCCCGAGCCATCCCGTCAAGGTGGCCCTCGGCTTCGCCCTGATCGGCCTCTACGGCTTCTACGTCTACCAGACCCTTCAGCAGCCCGGCGAGCTGGGCGAGGACATCGCGCCGCTCTACCTCTACCGCAAGGGCGACCCCAACCTCGGCGTGGTCATCGCCCAGGTCGTCTTCAGCCTGCTCGGCATCATGATCGGCGCCCACTTCTTCGTGCACGAGATCGGCCACCTGGCCCACGCCTTCAACATGTCCCCCCTGATCCTCTCCTTGGTCGTCACCCCCATCGCCACCGAGCTGCCCGAGAAGTTCAACAGCGTCATGTGGGTGCGGGTCAAGAAGGACACCCTCGCCTTGGGCAACATCACCGGCGCGATGGTCTTCCAGAGCTGCATCCCGGTCGCCGTGGGCCTGTGGATGACCCCCTGGGAGCTGGGCAAGGACAGCCTGTTCAGCGCGGCGATCGCCGTCGTCGCGGCCGCCGTCCTGTACTGGGAGGTCACCCGCAAGAAGGGCCTCACGGCCTTCTCCCTGATGCTCGGGGG
>DATNQI010000037.1 GCA_036704125.1 Pantanalinema sp.
CCGGCCATGTTCCCCGTCCTGGCCGCGGTTGCGGCGTGATGTTCCAGGCACCGACGCTAGCATGCTATACCCGCGCCCTTCTGTGACAAAACACCCGGCAACGCCAAGAAAAACGCCGCGCCCCAGGGGGCGCGGCGTTGAGAAGGCGAGGGATGGGGCTAGGCGATGGAAGCCAGCTCGGCGGTGGGCGAGAGGGTGATGGTCACCCGCAGCTCGCGCCGAAGATCGGCCGGGGGGTTGGAGAAGAACTGGCTCTGGCAGCGATGGGAGCAGAAGTGGTAGCGCTGGCCGCGGTACATCACCGGGCCGACGGCGTCGCTCAGATCGAGCGTGCAGCCGCAGATGGGGTCCAGCGTCACGCCGGGGACGCTGTGCGAAGAAACGTGCGTCATTGCAATTCCTTCCTGTGTTTGAGGGCCCGTGCGCACGGGCCTGCGCGCTGGGAAAGCTGGTCGAGACCAACCGCTCTTTAATTATAGCAGCCGGTCCATGATTCTGAAGTGCGATCCGAGATCTTTCTTTTGCGCGTGTGATTTTTTTCGGCCGCTGGGTTTAAATGGGGAAGCAACCGGGAGGGCCTGGGTCAGGTTTCCGGGTGAGGTGCCCCTCGGGGCCACGTTTTTCGAAGCTCTCTCTCTTTCTCTCTCGAACGGAGGATGGAATGGTCCGCAACACCTCGAAGCAAGCTGGCTTCACCCTGATCGAACTGCTGGTAGTCGTCGTCATCATCGGTATCCTCGCCTCGGTCGCCATCCCCAACTTCATGGGGGCCCAGGACAAGGCCAAGAACTCGGGCGTTCAGGCGAACGTGCACAACGTCCAGACCGCGCTGGAGCAGTACGCGATCGACAACTCGGGCTCGTATCCGGACAAGCTCTCCGCGATGATTGGTGGCGCGGGTTACCTTACTACTTATCCAAAGACCCCCTGGGGCAAGCAGCAGGCACCCGGCAGCGACATCAACGCCGACTACAGCGGCAACGTTGCACTGGGTTCGGGCGCTGCGACGTCCTACAAGGCCCCCGGCGTGCTGGCCGATCCCACCCTCATGGACCACTTCGGTGCCATCGGCTATTACCGATCGGGCGCCGCCAACGAGAAGTACGACCTGGTCGGTGCAGGCAAGAAGGCTCAGGATTCGGTCTGCGTGATCCACGTCAAGAATTACTAGGCTTTCACCGCTTTCGTCCATTTCTGCCAAACGGATGGCGTGCAAGGTTTTCCTTGCACGCCATCCGTTTATACGCTTTCGCCAGTGGTATACAACGAGCGGGAATCCACTCGTGCAGGAGTTCGCAATGGACAGGATCGTCGTAGATATCCAGAATCTCGGCAAAATTTACCCCCCTCAGATCGGGCAGGCGAAGAAGATCGCACTCGATGGGGTGACCCTTCAAGTGAAGGAGGGCGAGACCTTTGGCCTGCTCGGTCCGAATGGTGCAGGCAAGACCACCTTGCAGAAGATTCTGCTTGGGCTCGTTCGACCCAGCTCTGGCAAGGCGGCTGTGCTGGGGGCTTCTCCTGATGACACGAAGGTTCGTGTCAAGGTCGGATATCTGCCTGAGAATCCTTACTTTTACACTTACCTGACCGGTCGCGAGTTCGTGGAGTTCTGCGGAGGTTTGTTCGGCCTTTCTGGAAAGGTGCTACACAACCGCGCGACCGAGCTGCTCGATCGCGTGGGGATGGCGTACGCGGAGAACACCCAGCTTCGCAAGTACTCCAAGGGAATGCTCCAGCGGGTCGGGGTCGCGCAGGCGCTCGTCAACGATCCCGAGATCGTCTTCCTCGACGAGCCCATGAGTGGCCTGGATCCGGTGGGACGGCGTGAGATGCGGGATATCATCCTCGACCTCAAGCGCGAGGGAAAAACCGTCTTCTTCAACTCTCACATCCTCTCGGACGTGGAGGCGCTGTGCGATCGCGTCGGGATCCTGAACGCTGGAAGGCTGGTCGTCTGCGGCAACGTTCGGGACCTGACCGCGACCAGCGGTCACCTGGAGGACGTCTTCATGCAGGCGGTCGGAGGTCTCAAGGCATGATCCGCCTCTGGGACCTGGCGCACAACACCTTTCGCGAGACGATTCGCGACCGGATCCTCTACGTGATCCTGGTGTTCGCCTTAGTCATGATCGGGGCGAGTGCTCTCTTCGGGACGCTCACCGTCGGCCAGGATCGCAAGATCGTGCTGGACCTCGGGCTCGCCGCCATCGAGCTTTTCGGAGTGGCGATCGCCGTCTTCGTCGGCACCAGCATGCTGTTCAAGGAGATCGACAAGCGCACGGTCTACGTGGTGCTGACCAAGCCCATCCCGCGGTCGGAGTTCCTGCTGGGCAAGTTCCTCGGGCTCGCGCTTACCCTCTGCGTCTTACTCGTGCTCATGGGGGCTGCCTTTGTGGGGCTCGCCGCAATGAAGGGGGCCTATGCGCCCGAGTTGCTCGGGGCGATCGCCATGATCGGCCTGCAACTGCTGGTGGTGATGGCGTTGACCGTGTTCTTCTCGACCTTCGCCTCACCCATCATGAGCATGCTCTTCACCTTCTGCCTCTATCTGATCGGGCACAACACCGAGACCCTGCGGGCCCTTGTGCAGAAGGCGAGCCCAGCTCTCAAGGTGGGCATCGAGGCCCTCTATTACGTGCTGCCCAACCTCAGCACCTTCGACGCCAAGAACCTCGCAGTCTACGGTGAGGGGGTTCCCGCGGGACGCTGGCTGTGGGCTGTTGGCTATGGAGCGGCTTACGTGTGCGCCTTGCTGGCGACGGCTTCGGCTATTTTCGAGCGCAAGGAGTTCTAGTCCATGCGCCGCATCCTCGTTGCGCTGGGGCTGGCTGGCCTCTTCTGGGGGGCGCAGGCGCTTTGCTCGTCACAGGTGGGAGCTTTCAAGACGAGCATGTCCGGGCGCCTGATCGTGCCGGATCCACAGGCTGCCAAGCTCGTGGTTTCAGACTTCAATAACCTCTGGGCTGACGTTCTCTGGGTTCAGGTGCTGATCCACAACGGAGACCAGCACATGGCCGTGGACGAGGCCTCGCGCGACTTCGGCGGCATGCTGGAGGCGCTGGAGCTGGCGACGGACTTCGATCCGCGCTTCCATGAAGCAGCGATCATCGGTTCCTGGCTGCTCACGGACGTCGGGCGGCTCGATGATGCGCGCCAACTACTCACCAAGGGGATGCTCAGCAACCCTTCCATGTGGATCTATCCTTATCAGCTCGGTTTCGTCGAATTCCTCTATGCGCGACGTTACGCCCAGGCCGCCGAATATTTCTCTCGGGCGGCTTCCTTGCCCGATGGTCCCCCGGCTGCCGCCCGCATGGCCGCGGCGATGTACTCCAAGAGCAACAAGGCCGACATGGCCATCAATGCCTGGAAGAACATCCACGCTAAGGGGGATGCCCGCATCCGTGGCATCGCCCGCCGGGCCCTCGCCAAGCTCGGGGTCGCGGTCGATCCCTGAGCCCTGCGCGGGATTATGTGCGCGACGCACCGCTAAACGCCTGCTTGGGCGGTAGAATGAGAAGAACCCTCGCGTGATAGGTTCATCATGGGAGTGGGTAGAATCGTTTGAGGAAGCCGTTTCAGGGCTTAGCGGCGAGGAAGCGCAACCGCGATGACGATGGATCCAGCAAACCTCCCCATGGCGTTCGTCGCATTCGCGGCGTGCGTCTTTGGTTGCTTGATCGGGAGCTTCCTCAACGTCGTCATCTACCGCCTCCCCAACGAGGAATCCATCGTCTGGCCCGGCTCTCACTGCCCCAGGTGCGACACCTCCCTGCACTGGTACGAGAACATCCCGCTCCTGAGCTACGCCGTGCTCGGGGGCAAGTGCCGGACCTGCAAGCAGCCCATTTCTTGGCGCTACCCGCTGGTCGAGGCCACGACCGGCCTGCTGTGGCTCGCCCTCATGCTCCGCGAGGGGCCGACCCTTCGCTTCTTCGCCGAGGCCGTCCTGGCGTCGGTGCTGGTCGCCATCTTCTGGATCGACGTGGACACCATGCTGATCCTCGACGTCATGACCTGGCCGGGCATCGCGCTGGGCCTCGTCTACGCCGCTTGGGTCGCCCAGGCGCTGCCCCTTCACCTGGGGGCCGCGGTCGGGGGCTACGCCTTCTTCCTGGCCATCGAGCTGGTCTCCCGGTGGGTCTTCAAGGTGGACGGCATGGGGCGCGGGGACGCCAAGCTCGCGGCCATGATGGGCGCCTGGCTCGGGCCCTCGGGCCTCGCCGTCGCCCTGATGATCGCCTTCACCCTGGGCTCGGTCATCGGGCTCGCCCTCAAGGCCCGCGCGGGCGGCGAGAGCAAGCCCTTTCCCTTCGGCCCCGCGCTGGTCCTGGGGACCTTTGCCAGTCTGTTCGCCGGCCATGCCATCTGGGCCTGGTACGTCGGACTGCTGATGGGTTAGGCAAGGAAGCACGATGGAACTGACGACGCTGATCGAGAGCCTGAAGTCGGGCTTCAAGAAGAAGAAGTGCATCGGCCTGGACATCACGGCCGACACCATCGTGGCCGTCGAGCTCAAGCGGCAGCGCAACCAGATCTCGCTCGAGAACATCGCCATCGCGAGCACCCCGCTCAACGCCGTCCAGGACGGCGAGATCGTGGACCCGGGCGCCGTCGCCGAGGTCATCGCCGTGCTGCTCGAGGAGAACGGCATCGAGGCCCAGCAGGTCGTCTGTGCGGTGGCCGGCCAGAGCACCATCATCCGGCCGGTGCGCTTCCCGGCGATGCCCGAGGCCGAGCTCAGGGAGGTCATCAGCATCGAGGCCGAGCGCTACATCCCGTTCGCCATCGACGACGTCAACGTCTCGTTCCAGTCGATCAACGAGGTGGAGGAGGACGGCGCCCCCAAGCAGGAGGTCGTGCTGGTCGCGGCCCAGAAGACCCTGGTGGAGTCCTACCAGCAGACCGTCAACGAGGCGGGGCTCGAGCTGGTGTGCATGGACGTGGCGTCCTTCGCGGTGATGCGGTCGATCGTGAACACCGAGCAGCTGGATGACGACCAGAGCGTGGCGCTGGTGCACATCCAGGGCTGGACCACCGACATCAACATCATGGTGGGTGGCGTGCCGCGCTTCTCGCGCTCGATCCCCATCGGCTTCTCCTACTTCCTCGATACCATCATCAACTCGCTGGGCCTCGACGAGGAGACCGCTCGCTCGGTCCTCGACGAGATCGACGTGGACCCGCAGGGCTACGAGGCGATGGGGGCCCAGGTCGAGCAGGCCACCGAGATCATCCGGCCCGCCCTGATGGAGCTGATCGGCGAGATCGGGCGATCGCTGGACTTCTACCTCTCGCAGGGCACCGAGCCCCTCACCCACGTGGTGCTCAGCGGCCGGGGCGGCAACCTCCGCAACCTGGACCGCTTCCTCACCAACCGCCTGGGCATGCAGACGATCCTGGTCAATCCCTTCGCCACCATCGAGGTCGACGAGGGGGCCTTCGATCCCGAGGTGCTCCAGCCGCAGGCCCCGACGCTGGCGACGGCCATCGGGCTCGCGATCCGGGGGGTGCAGGGCGTATGAAGGCCATCAACATCAACCTGCTGGGGGATCGCCCGGCCTCCCTGCTGCCCACCAACCTCAACATCGACCCGGAGCTCCTGCTCAGGGGCGTGGTCGGCGCCTCCCTCGCCCTGCTCCTGCCGATCATCGTCGGCTTCTCGGTGGACAAGCTGCTGCTCGGTCCGGCAATCGCCGAGAACGAGCGCCTGCGCCAGAGCATCGGCACCAACAAGAACACGGCCACGGTCCTCAAGAAGGACAAGGAGAAGGCCGAGGCCCTGGAGAAGGATTACGAGAGCCTCCTGCGGCTCGCGCGGCAGAGCGCGACCTGGAAGAGCGTGCTCGAGGAGGTCCGCGACCTGACCCCCACCGACGCGTGGCTGACGCGCCTCTCCATCGAGGGCACCAGCAGGCTGAAGATCGAGGGCAAGGCCCTCGACTACCGTGCGATCGCCTTCTTCTACACCAACTTCCAGAACGCCAACCACTTCGCGCGCCCGGTGCTTGGCAGCCTGCAGAGCGAGAGCGTGGGCGGGCAGGCGGTCATCCGCTTCAACCTGGACTGCGACATCAACGACCAGGGGCTCGGAGGATAGCCGGTGGAAAGCATCACCCTCTTCGGTCGCACCATCCAGCTGACCCCCGAGCTCTACTCGCGGGCCGTCGTCGTCGGCTGCGTGCTCCTGGGCCTGTTCATGTTCAGCAACAACGCCCTGCCCAAGATCCAGGAGTACCTGGCGATGCGTACCACCCTCGCCGAGAGTCGCACGGAGCTCGAGAACGCCCAGGCGATCACCCAGACAGGCCCCCAGATCAAGGCGCGCCTCCAGCGGGTCGAGGAGAACCTGGCCGCCCTCCACGGGCGCTTCCCGCCGCGCAACCAGGTGCTCTCGATCATGCTCCTGGACCTCTCCAAGATCTTCCAGGACACCCACAACGAGCTGGTGACCTTCCAGCCGCGCGAGTTCACGGCCCTCACCCAGGAGTCCCTCAAGGACCTCGGGAAGCTGAGCGTCGAGGTCACGGCCAAGGGGACCTACCCCTCGGTCATCCTGCTCTTCGATCAACTCAGCCGCTACGAGCGCGTGCTGACCATCGAGGCGCCCACCCTCACCCCGGGTGAGTCCGACTCGCTCAACAGCAACCTCACCGTGACCTTCACCCTCACGACCTATGCGCTAAGCCAGTAAGAGGACCCCGCCGATGAAGAATCGCCAACGCGTCACTTTCCAGCAGGTGATGATCATCCCGGCGCTCACCACGCTGGGCCTGGGCAGCCTTCTCTACGCCCAGAACCTCTCGCTGACGACGCCGGTCAACGCCGCTCCGCTGGCGGCGATCCCCGGTGCCCTCGCGGCCACCTCGGCGACCACCGGCGAGATCACCGCCTCGGACGGCCCCGTCCAGCTCGCGGCGGCGCCCGCGCGCTCCGCGACGTCGAGCGTCGTCTTCGACGGCAACCCGGAGTTCGGAGCCGGCGCGGCCCTGCCCGGCGAGCGCGACCGGATCAGGGCCACCACCAAGGTGGACCTGGTGCGCATGGCCCGCGAGAACTCGGGCCGAGAGGATCCTTTCGTCGCCCTGATCAACCCGGGCCCGGACGTCATCCAGGCCCTGCCGAGCCTGCCCACCCTGCGCCCGCAGACGGTCCCCATCGGCGCCGCGGAGCCCTCCATCGTGCTCCCCAAGCGCCCGGTCAAGGTCGCGACCCGCATCAACAGCGAGGGCAACCGAGAGATCATCATCGACCCGCCCGAGGCCGGCGACGAGCCCGCGCGCGGCCCGCTGCTCGTGCCCAAGTGGACCCTCTCGGGGGTCCTCAACACCGGGCGCGAGCAGATCGCCCTGCTGGAGAACGAGGGCAACAGTCGCGAGGCGCGCCTCGGCGAGGTCCTGGAGGACGGCTCGCGCGTGGTGCGGCTCGAAAGCAGAAAGGTTGTCCTCATGCTGAACGGGCGGCGATTCCCCAAGACGATCGGAGGCGCGGATGCGGCCAATTAAGCTGAAAACGAGGGCGACGCGCGCCGTGCTCTCGGCGACCCTCGCCCTGGGCGCCCTCGGCGCCGCGCCTGCGCCGAGCCTCGCGCAGCTGATGGATTCCACCGGGGCCAGGCCGCTCTCCGACCAGACGGCGGCCCCCGAGCGGCCCAAGCTGATCACCAACCCGACCCTGCTGACCCTCAACCTCGCCAACGCCGACGTGCGGGCCATCCTGGACATGATGGGCAAGAAGGGCGGCATGAACCTGGTCATCGACGAGTCGGTGTCGGGGACGGTCTCGCTCTCGCTCAAGGCGGTGCCCCTGGACGAGGCCCTCAACCTGGTCCTCAAGATGAAGGCCCTCTCGGCCCGGCGCATCGGCGCGACCCTGCTCATCGCCACGGAGGAGACCTTCCTCAAGAAGGGCTTCTCTGGGAACCAGACGGCGCTCTTGCGCTTCGACAACGCCAAGGTCGAGGACGTCGAGAAGATCATGAAGGACGCCCTGACCGACGGCGCCGGGGGCCAGGGAGGCGGCGACGGCAAGGGGATGGCCGTAAACCCGGTCAACGCCAAGATCATCAAGGACGACCGGACCAACTCGCTGCTCATCACCGCCCCCGAGGAGATCATCGACCGGGCGCGCGCCCTCAAGGCCCTGCTCGACGTCCCGACCCCCCAGGTCGAGATCGACGTCAAGGTGCTCGAGCTCTCGGAGAACGCGAGCCGCCAGCTGGGCTTCAGCTACGGCTTCGCCAACGGCAAGTTCGGGACGGGCTATAACAACGGCACCCCCGACGCGACGGCGGGCGGCGCGGGCAACCAGGCCGGCAACCCGAGCACCCCGGCGGACGGCGTGAGCCTGACCTTCAGCGCGCTCGGCAACTTCACGGCCAACTTCAACGCGCGGATCAACGCCGTCATCACCGACGGCCAGGCCACGGTCATGGCCAACCCCAAGGTCGTGGCGCAGGACAACAAGGAAGCCTCGATCGACATCGTCAACAAGCACCCCATCCTCAGGACGACCACCACCACCACCGGCACCCAGACGAACGTCGAGTTCATCGACGTGGGCCAGAAGCTGACCATCACCCCCAGGATCGACACGGCGGGCTTCGTGACCCTCGCTCTGGCCCCCGAGGTGAGCGTCGAGGGCGGCTCGACCCTGGTGAACGGAAACTCGGTGCCCATCGTCAACACCCGCCGGGTCAAGACGAGCATGCGCGTGCGCGACCAGGAGAGCATCGTCATCGGCGGCCTGAAGCGCAACGACTCGACGGCGACCACCACCAAGGTCCCCATCCTGGGCGACATCCCCCTGATTGGCATGCTGTTCAGGAACAACGTGGTCCAGGCACGCCAGACGGACGTCGTGATCATCGTGACCCCGCGGATCCAGACCAAGGTCCAGTCCTCGACCGAGACCCTGCCCTCGAGCGGCGGCGGCAACGCCCCCGCACCGGCTGGCGGCCCGCCCCGGTTCTAAGCAGATCGATGTCGAGTTTAGCCTTCGCTTGATTTCCCCGCCCCCCGGTGGGGCGGGGCTAGGGGTGGGGGGATTAAATCAAGTTCCTCATGCCCTCGGTCGAAGACTCGGAGTGATTGGATCCCCCCACCCCCGACCCCGCCCCACCGGGGGGCGGGGAGGACTCAGGTAACGGTTTATCTCAGCCAAGCAAGCTTAGGACGAGCAGGCCTGCGACGAGGCCGCCTCTTCTGAGGCGGCCTCGTTTGCTTCACGGCATCGCGACGGAGTCGGTCGCCTCCTCCGAGGGAAGCACGGGCTCGACGACCGCCCGGCTCTGCTCCTCGCTCAGCGTCAGGCCGAACCACTGCGCGACGGTGTGGTAGTAGGCCTGAAAGTCCTCCCAGGCCACCGGCTGCCCCGCTCCGGGGAAGAGCCGCAGCCCGCGCGGCTCGGGGGCCACCATGTGAAGCTGGCGAAGCAGCCCGCCCGGGTCTTCCTTGCTGCCGAGCAGGAGGACCGGGGTCCCCTTGGCCTTCGGCAACAGCTCCGCGGTCTCGGGGCCATGCCCCCCCGCGATGCGCACGCCCGCCCCCACGCGCCAGTAGAGCCTGCCCAGCATGTTGCCGGGGTCCTGGAACCATGCCCCGCGCACGGGGGCCTCGCCCCAGTGGCCGGTCGGCGCCGCGAGCGCCAGGCTGCGGATGCTCTTCTGCTCGCTGACGGCCACGATGGCGGGCAGGGTCGACTCGCGCTCGGCAAGCACCCCCACCTGGTTGGCGCCGCGGGCGTTGAGGAAGGCCACCGCCGCCAGCAGGTCGTACTTGGCCTTGAGGTCGGGCGTCTGCTTGCCGCCGCTGTCGCCGGTGCCGCGCGGGTCCAGCACCAGCACGTCGAAGCGCGGGGCGAGCCACTGGGCCAAGGAGGCGATCGCGAAGCCCTTGCGATCGCTCGCCCAGCCCGGCACCAGCACCACGCCGATCCCGGCGCCGCGCCCCATGTAGGTCGCCTTCAGGTTCACCCCGTCGGCGGTGGTCAGGGCGACCTCCTTTGCGCTGATGGGGTAGGCGAGCTCCTCGTGCGGCAGGGTGTAGCCGGGAGCGCCCTTGAGGGTCGCGCGGTAGGCGCCCTGCGCCCACAGCACGTAGCAGGCGCCCAGCACCACGGCCGTCGCTCCGCCGAGGGCCGCGCGCGCGCGCACCCCCTGCTTCATGGCGAAGACCGCCGTCGCCACGGCGAAGACGGCGTTGAGGCCCGAGAGCAGCACGGCGATCGCGGGGTGGCGATCGCAGACCGGCGTCAGGAACTGCAGGATCCAGCCGAACAGCAGCCCGGCGCCCAGGAGCCCCCCGCTGATCCAGAGCGGATCGACAGAGGAGGGATCGAGCGAGAGCTTCGCCTCGCCCGCTGGGCGGGCGAATGAGGGGCGGGGAGTCCGGGGCTCGGGGAATGGGGGCACGATGCGACCTCGTTAGCTTGAAGGTGACGCCCTTATCATACGGCGCTTGATCCGGGCACGGCAACGCGCCGTTTAGCTCGCTTGGCACACGGGTATGCGGGGAGCATGAACAAAGTGCTGATCGCCGCGCTCGGCCTCGCCGTCGCCGGCGGGCTCGGGGCCTTCGCCGCCGACCCCAGAAACCAGGCCGCCCTTCGCCTGATCGTCACCAACATGGCCGCCGAGAAGCCCGCCATGCAGGGTGTCGCCTTCAAGGTTCCCTTCCTCAAGGATCCGCCCCCGAAGAAGGCCTATCCCGGCCTCTACCCCGAGAACATCACATGGGGGACGGACGCGGTCCTCAAGTACAGCGACCTGGGGGACGGCTACTGGCAGACGCCCGGGATCAACCTCGTTAACGGCCGCTCGGTGGAGAACGAGGCCGACGAGTGGCAGGCGCACTTCCGCTTCAAGTTCAACCCGCCCACCGATCCCCTGCACCCGGGTCACACCCTGGTCGCGATCGACTCGCCGCAGCACGCCCTGAGCTTCGCGCCCCTGGGGGCCGTGGACTTCGACGGGGTGAGGACGATCCCGGCCGACAGGTGGCTCAAGCGCAGCGAGAACGAGCGCGCGGCGGTGTGGAACCTCAAGGCCGGGGACGTGGTAGGGGTCAAGGTCGAGGCGGTCTCCTTGGCCGAGCCCGCTTCGGGCAGCGCCAAGCCGGCGGCCCCCAAGCGCCACACCTTCGTGGCGAAGCTGCTGCTCAAGAAGCTGTCGCACTCGACGGTGCGCTTCGACTTCGTCTACCGCAACGACGGCAAGCTGGACTTCCCCGCGCCCAACCTCCCGGAGCCCGCGGCGCGCCACTAATCATAATCCCCCGCCCCCCGGTGGGGCGGGGAGGAGATCACGGTTCCGCCCAGCCTTCGAACAACGTTTCGATCAGCTCGCGCATCTCGGCGAGGATGGCGCCTCTCAGGTCGTGCTCCTCGGGGAAGGCCCACTCGCCGCCGATGGTGGCGCCCTCCAGCAGCCGCCGCAGCCTCGCGGTCGCCTGATAATCGTCGAGGTAGTACCGCCCCCCGTCCCGGTGCAACTCGCGCACCTCGATGACCTTGCCCCACAGGCTCTGGTCGAAGACGATCGCCTCGCCGCTGGTGAAGGCGAGCCGGTGGGTCGTGACGAGCTCGGGATCCGGTTCGAACATGGCTGTCCTCTCTGCTCTGGTGATTCTAGCATCGCCCCTTTAAATCTTCGTGAAAGGCTCGTGCAGGCCAATCGGGCGGGTATAGTGCCTCCATAACGGGTTGAAAGGGGGCAACGATGCAGATCGATTCCATCGTCATCGAACGGGAAGACGGCCCCCTCTTCTGCGGGCTCCTGTTCTTCGAGCACGAGGCCACCGCCCAGTACCTTCCCTGGACCGTGGACCTCAACGATCCGCGCAGGATCGTCCTCAAGCTCTTCCCGCCCGAGGCAGGCGGCGCCCTGCCCGTGGTCCAGGCGCACTACGAG
Source organism: Pantanalinema sp. (assembly GCA_036704125.1). NCBI lineage: Bacteria > Bacillati > Cyanobacteriota > Cyanophyceae > Leptolyngbyales > Leptolyngbyaceae > Pantanalinema > Pantanalinema sp. The sequence continues at coordinate 11,912 of DATNQI010000037.1, forward strand.
ACCATGGCCGGCGCCATCGTCGATCGGGTCCTGCAGGACCAGTAGAGCCGCCCCTTCCTTCTTTCAACCTTCCCGTCTCCCCTGTCGCACCTCGCTCGCAGCCGTTTGGACGAGCGTTGTTCATGACAGGGGGGGATGCTACCATGGCCGGGGACATCGTGAGGCATCGCGCGTTCAGGGTTCGATCGAACCCTGCGCCGGCCTCCGTCGTCAAGAGATGCAGCAGCGTCCCCCGCCTTGTTGGAAGAAGGAATGCGCATGAACCGATTCGCCTTGAAAGCCGTGGCCGTCGCCCTCACGGTCTCGACGTTCCCGGCCGCCCTCGCGAGCGCCGCTTTCGCGGCCCCTACCCCCACCCAGCTGGTCCGGCAGGTGCTCGACTCTCAGGGCTCGGTCTCGTACACCGGCAAGCGCGTGCAGCTCCTCACCCGCCAGACCCTCGCCCTCAAGGCCTCCATGCGGGTCTTCTACCAGGACGACAAGAACTACCGCGTCACCGTCCAGGAGCCCTCGACCCTCACGGGCGTCAACCTCTGGATGAAGGACAACCGCGCCAACGTCTTCTTCCCCGCCGAGAACCTGCTCTTCCGCAACGACAACCCCACCGGCAGCAACGAGGCCGCGAGCACCATCTTCGGCCAGCTGACCGCCAATCCCGCCCTCTTGCAGCGCAACTACTCCCTGCGCATCCTCTCGGATGCCGAGGAGCCCAACAGCATCGTCGCCATGACGCCCTGCTACGTGCTCGAGGCCGAGCCCATCCGCGGCTACGTCACCCCCGGCCACCGCTTCTGGATCTCGCGGGACACCAACCAGGTCCTCAAGGAGGAGCGCACGTGGGGCAAGGGCCTCTCGCCCTACTTCTCCAGCTACTTCGAGGACTTCGTGCCCAGCCCGCGGGTGGACACCGAGGTCGGCCTGCCCTCTTCCAAGCTCAACACCGTCCAGCTCCAGCGCGACCAGAAGAACTCCTTCGTGCAGTACCGCTCGGTCGAGGAGGCCGAGAAGGCCATCGGCGAGAAGGTGGCCCTGCCTACCTACATGCCGGCGGGCTTCCAGCTCCACTCGCTCCAGTTCGCGAGCTTCTTCGGCACGCGCATCACCCTGTTGCACTACACCGACGGTCTCAACTGGATGTTCGTCTCCTACCGCCCCAAGCCCAACATGTTCCTGACCGTCATGGCCGGCGCCATGGCCCTGGGCCTGGTGGACAAGATGAGCTCGCTTAGTTACCAGGCGCCTTACAACTACTTCGGCACCGAGCAGGGCGGGCAGCTCCTCTACGCGTACGGCGACCTCTATCCGGACGATCTCCAGCGGACCGTGAACTCGGTGACCTTCGCCAGCGCTGCCAAGTAGGGTACGGAAAGAGGTCCCATGCGCATCGGCTCGTTCGGAGCGTCGCTCCTGATCCACGCCCTGGTGATCGGCGCGCTCGTCTTCCCGGCGGGCAGCGCCGCGCGTCGGGTGAAACCCTTGCCGCTGCCCACCCCGAACATCACGGTGGCGCTGGTGGAGCTGGCCAGGCTCCGGCCCAAGGCCCTCGAGACCCACACCGGGACCATCAAGTATCCCGAGAAGAAGAAAAAGCACCAGCCCCACAAGCCGGCGCCCGCTCCGAAGGCCACCCCCACGCCCGCCAAGGTGGCGGCCAAGCCGAAGCCCACTCCGAAGCCTACTCCGCTGCCCACGCCTTCGGCCAAGCCGGTTGAGAAGGACCACGAGACCTTCGAGGCGCTGCGCAAGTACAAGGAATACGCCGGCTTGACCGACGAGCAGATCCGCAAGATGCCGCTGCCCCCCGGCATGAAGGACTGGAAGTCGGTGCTGGCCATGACCAAGGAGCTGGACAAGCTCGACTGGACCCAGCCCCCGCCCGACACGGGCGACAAGGAGAAGAAGGTCTCGGGCGGCGGCTTCTTCGGCTGGGCGCCGAGCGGGCTCGGCCAGACGGCCGAGTACATGGGCGGCCCTGCCCGCGAGCAGGTGGACGGCAAGTGGCGCTATGCCTTCCAGTACTTCGGCACCGTCATGGTCGCCGAGTGGACCGAGGGCGCCACCGCCGCGAAGGTCGCCTACTATCCCTTCGGCCAGAAGCCTGACGAGGCCAAGACCTTCGAGGTGCCGGTCAAGCCGCGCGACGAGGACATGAGTGCCGCGATGATCGGGCAGTTCTACCTCATCAGCGCGGGGCAGGCCCCGCTGCCGGTGTCGAGTCAGAAGTGAATATTGAACGCCATGGCTTCGCCGGCGGTCACCCCCCCGTGGTCCCCCCATCGAGGGGGGACAGGTTAGCCGAGCGCCTTTCCGAGCTGCGCAAGGCCGCGGGCCTGACCCAGGTGCAGCTCGCCGAGCGCGCGGGCATCAGCCGTGCCTACCTGGCGGCCCTCGAGCGCGGCCTCTCCAGCGCGACCAAGGCCCCGCCCAACCCTTCGCGGGAGATTCTCGACGCGCTCGCGCGCGCGCTCGGGCTGGATCGCGCGGCCCTGCTGGGGCAGCCCGAGCGTCAGACCGCCCTGCCCTTCCCCGAAGAGGCGGCAGCTTCGCTCTCGCGCCTCGGCTTCGCGCCCGCGCCCGCGCCCGGGGGCGAGGCCGAGGCGTGGGCGCTGCCCGTCGCCGACGGCGTGGTCGAGGTGGCCGATGGGGTGGACGAGGCCCTGGGTCTTTCCCCCGGGGACGGGGTCCTGGTTCGCACCCTGGCCCCGGGCGCCGAGGCTCCCGAGGGCCTTTGCCTCATCGAGACGGGCGGCGCCTGGACCTGGGGACGCTTGGCCCGCATCGCCGGGCAGCCCTTCGCGAGCGCCCCCGACGGCAGCTACCGGCCCCTCGGCAAGGGAGCGGTTGTCAGGGCCGAGGCGATCGCCCTCGTCCGGCGGTTGCACGATCACCCGAACGGGGCATAAGAGGGGAACGGAGGATTACGTCTGATGAAGAATCTCGGAAAGCTCTTGCTCTTGTGCGCCCTGGCCCTGGCCCCTGTCGCCTGCGCCGTCGAGGAGGACGACCTCGTCACGCCCGCGGGCCCGCCCGCGACCACCGGCGGCGGCGGTACCGATCTGGGTGGAAGCATCGGAGGCGGCAACAACGCGTCCCAGAGCGCCACGCCGTAGCCCCTGTCCTGGGCCCCTCGAACCGGCGAATGCCCGCCCTTTGAAGGTTTGACGCACCTTCCCCCGCGTGTTATACCTGATGTTGCGAAAGGGTGTTCTTCGCCTTTCGCGCAGTCGACGTCGCTTGTCAGAGGACCCCAATGACCTTCTTCAAAGTTTTCCTGAGCATCTCGCAGGTCTTCCTCTCGATCGCCCTGATCGCCGCGGTACTTCTGCACTCCGCCAAGGGCGAGGGCCTCGCCGGCATCGGCGGACAGGCGCACATGTTCGGAAGCCAGAAGGGCGTGGAGGCCGGCCTCAACCGGATCACGACGGTCATCGCCGTCTGCTGGGTCCTGGTGGCGATCGTGCTGGCGGTCATGGGCCGCTCGGGTCTCTAGGGTGCGGCTGCTGATGGTCCGTAAGTTGCATCGCGCCCTTCTCCCTGCAATCCTGGCGATCACCCTCGGCCTCACCGGCTGCACCGCATCCAGCAGCAAGCGTCCCGACCCGGTGCCCTACGACAAGGTCACCTACACGATCCCCAACCCCAAGGTCCAGGGCGGCACCCTCGGCAAGGGGCAACGGATCCTGACGGGCGTCTTCTCGAGCGAACCCAACTCCTTCAACAAGTTCTACGCCGAGGGCGTCAACTCGCAGTACGCCCTGACCTTCATGTACGAGGGCCTGGTCGAGTCGAACCCCAAGACGGCCGCGGTCGAGCCCGGCCTCGCCGAGTCCTGGACGGTGTCGCCCGACAACAAGACCTTCGTCTTCAAGCTGCGCGAGGGGCTCAAGTGGTCCGACGGCCACCCCCTCACCGCCGACGACGTGGTCTTCACCTTCAACGAGATCATCTGCAGCCCCAACTTCGCCGACAACCGTCAGGTCGATGGGGTGCGGATCGACGGCAAGTTCCCCAAGGTCACCAAGCTCGACGACCTGCACGTCAAGTTCGAGCTGCCGCGCGTGTTCGGGCCCTTCCTGAGCACCGTCGCCGGCACCGCCTTCGTGCCCAAGCACCAGTGGGAGCCCCTGGTCAAGGAGAAGGACAAGAGCGGCCGTCCCAAGCTGTACCAGGCCTTCGGGGTCAACGACGACGTCACCAAGCTGATCGGCAGCGGTCCCTACACCATCGCCGAGTACATCCCGGGCCAGCACATCCTCCTCAACCGCAACCCCTACTACGGGCTGCGGGTCGACGAGGCCAGGAAGCCCCTGCCCTACTCGGACCAGATCCTGCTGCTCATCACCCCCAACTTCTCGACCGAGTCGCTGAAGATGATGGCCAAGGAAGCGGACTTCATGCTCGAGCAGGTCCGCTCCAAGGACTACCAGCTCATGAAGCCCATGGAGAAGACCAGCGGCTTCACCGTCGCCGACGGCGGCACCGACTTCGGCAGCTTCTCGGTCTACATCAACATGAGCCGGGACAAGGGCCCGAACGGCGAGTACTACGTGCCGCTCAAGAAGCAGCGCTGGTTCAACAACGTCAACTTCCGTCGGGCGCTGAGCCACAGCCTCGACCGGGACACGGTCATCTCCAATCTGGCCCTGAACCTCGCCGAGCCGGCCTATGGCCCGCTCTCGTCGAGCAATCCCTACTACACCGACGACGTGCCCAAGTACTCCTACGACCTGGCCAAGGCCAAGGCGGAGCTCGAAAAGGGCGGCTTCAAGTGGGATTCGCAGGGCCGCTGCCTCGACGACCAGGGCAACCCGGTCGAGTTCGACCTCCTGGTCTACTCCGAGAGCCCCAACTCGATCCCCTTCGGCAACATCTTCAAGGCGGACCTCGAGAAGAACGGCATCAAGCTCAACGTGAAGCCGATCACCTTCAACGCCCTGGTGGACAGGACGGGCAAGAGCCTGGACTACGACACCTGCATCATGGGCTTCACCGGCAGCACCGAGCCCAACACCGGCGCGAACCTCTGGACGAGCAACGGCACGCTGCACATGTTCAACCAGCGATCGCCCAAGTCCACCTACAAGGCCCCCAACAACCCGTGGGAGACCCGCATCGACCAGATCTACAGCGAGGCGAGCGGCACCATGGACGAGAACAAGCGCAAGGCGCTGTTCGCGGAGTGGCAGCGCATCGTCGCCAGCGAGCTGCCCTTGCTGCACATCTACAACAAGACGGCCTTCTACGTGTACCGCTCGAGCCTCCAGAACACCGAACCCACGGCGCTCACGGCCACGTTCCTGTACCACCCGTTCGTGAACTTCTGGCAGATGTACGCCGAGTAAGGAGCTGTAGCGCGTGTTTCGTTATCTCATCAAGCGCCTCCTCCAGATGATCCCCCTCTTGATCATCATCTCGGTGATCTCCTTCGGGGTGACCAAGCTCGCGCCCGGCGACTTCCTCTCCAAGATGGAGATGAACCCCAACGTCAGCGCCGAGACCATCAAGAAGGAGCGCGAGCGCCTGGGCCTCGACCAGCCGGTACAGATCCAGTACCTGCGCTGGGCGGGCAACTTCGCCAAGGGCGACATGGGCATCTCGTTCACCTACAACGCCCCGGTGGCGTCGGTGATCGGGCAGAAGCTCGGCAACACCCTGATCCTGGGGCTCGCTGCCATGCTCTTCACCTGGCTGATCGCCATCCCGCTCGGGATCTACTCCGCGGTGCGGCAGTACTCGCTGGGGGACAAGGTCGCCTCGGTCTTCTCCTTCGTCAGCCTGGGCATCCCCGACTTCTTTTTGGCGCTGCTCTTGCTCTACTTCGCGTCGCGCACGGGGATCTTCCCCATCGGCGGCATGATGAGCCCGCAGTCCTTCACCTTCCCCTGGTACCAGCAGGCGGTCGATCTGCTGTATCACCTGATCGTGCCGACGGTCGCGGTGGGCATCGGGTCGATCGCGATCCTCCAGCGCCGCATGCGCGGCAACATGCTCGACGTGCTCGGCGAGGATTACATCCGCACCGCCCGCGCCAAGGGCCTGCCCGAGAACAAGGTCATCTACAAGCACGCGGTTCGCAACGCCATCAACCCCATGGTCACCCTCCTCGGCTACGACCTGGCCGCGCTGCTCTCGGGCTTCGCGCTGGTCGAGAACGTCGTGGGCTGGCCCGGCCTGGGCCAGCTGATGCTGCAGGCCATGGTGGGCATGGACATGACCCTCTCGATGGCCGGCCTGATGATCGGCGCCACCATGCTGATCGTGGGGAACCTGCTCGCCGACTTGCTGCTCGCCGCGGTCGACCCGCGCATCAAACTGGAGGCCTAGCCCATGTCCGCTTTGACGCAGACCGCCAACAACGCCACCCAGGCGGAGAAGGACGGCCTCGACGAGAAGATGGTCTCCTCGAACGTCCGGGTGTGGCGCCGCTTCCGCAAGCACAAGATGGCCATGGCCGCCGGCGCCTTGCTGATCGTCATGTACCTGGTGATGCTCCTCGCGAGCTTCATCGCCCCGTACACCGACGCCACCGAGCACCGCACCCTCTCGCTGGCTCCGCCCACCCCCATCCACGTCGTGCACGAGGGCAAGTTCATCGGGCCCTTCGTCTACAACGCGGTTCGCCACTTCGATCCCGAGACCAAGCTCATGAGCTACCGGGAGGATCGCAGCAAGCCCTACCGCTTCCAGCTCTTCGCGAAGGGCGACAAGCACAAGCTGCTCTGGGCTATCCCGACCGAGCGTCACCTGTTCGGTGTCGAGACGCCGGGCAACGTCTTCCTCTTCGGCACGGACCAGATGGGGCGCGACCTGTTGAGCCGCATCCTTTACGGGTCGCGGGTGTCGTTGACCGTCGGCATCATCGCCATGGCGATCTACATCCCCATCGGTCTGACGGTGGGCGGCGTCGCGGGCTACTTCGGCGGCTGGGTGGACAACGTCCTGATGCGCATCGTCGAGGCCCTGATGGCCTTCCCCTCGTTCTACCTGCTCTTGGCCCTGTTCGCGGCGACCCAGAAGTGGGAGATCACCTCGATCCAGCGCTACATCGTCATCACGGCAATCTTGAGTTTGCTCGCATGGACGGGCCTGGCCCGCGTCATCCGGGGCATGGTGCTCTCGATCAAGCAGAACGAGTACATCGAGGCCTCGCGGGCCGCGGGCGCCGGCAGCTGGTGGATCATCACCAAGCACGTCCTGCCGCAGACCTCGACCTGGGTCATCATCAGCGCCTCGCTGTCGGTCCCGAGCTTCATCCTGAGCGAGTCGGCGCTGTCCATGCTGGGCGTGGGCGTGCAGGAGCCCGCGGCGAGCTGGGGCAACATGCTTAACCAGGCGCTCGACATCCCGAGCCTGACCCTCTACCCCTGGCTGACGTTGCCCGGCTTCTTCATCACGATCGCGATCGTGGCCTTCAACTTCCTGGGCGACGGCCTGCGCGACGCGTTCGATACCAAGCGCCGAGTCTAATCCCGAGCGCCGAGTCCAAGCGACCCAAGTTCTTCGGCGCTTCCCCTCTCGATAACCCCTCCTCGCCTCCTTAGCATGGGAGACCGGGGAGGGGTTGCGTCATGAAGGCACGTTCATGCTCCGGTTTGCTCGGCATGGCGGTGGGGGTGGTGGCGCTCGGCGGCTGCTCCGAGCCCGAGCCGACGACCTACGTCTTCCGCCAGGCTCCGCCGATCCTTTCGACGGGCACGAGCCAGGCCACGACGAGCGTCGGGGTGCTGACGGGCAAGATCTACCTCGCCGACAGCGAGGACATCGACCCCGCCACGGGCCTGCCCAAGGGGTATCGGCTCCTTGATGGCGAGGCCAAGGTGTCGGTGAGGGTGACGACCACCCGCAGGACGCTGACAGGGACCGTGAGCGAGGGCGGCTACCGGGTGTCGGGGGTGCCCGTGGGGGTGCCGCTCGAGGTGACGGCGGGCCGTACCGGGGCGGTCTCGAAGACCCAGGCCTACACCATGCCGCCGAGCGGCCAGGGTCGCCTGAGCTTCGCCTACGTGGGGGGATCGGGGGACAGCTACCTGGTCGGACCGCCGGCCTACGCGGTGCCGACGGTCAAGAGCGGTAAGTAGGCCGGGTCCGTCTCTAAGCAGGTCGGTGTGAAACTAACCGTCCGCTTGATTCCCCGCCCCCCGGTGGGGCGGGGCTAGGGTGAACGTCTAACGAAACTGTTTCATCAAGCCGCTTACAGCGGCCACCACAACACATGCCTGGTCTTGTTAGATGCGAGGGGTGGGGGGATATGATCAGGTCCCTCACGAAGGCATGAGGAACTTGATCATATCCCCCCACCCCCGACCCCGCCCCACCGGGGGGCGGGGAGGACGCAGGCAGACATTTTGATTCAGGCAATACGTGCTTAGGGCTTGGCGGTGCCCAGCGAGTCCAGCATCTCCGAGATGCGCTGCTTGGTCCCGGCGTCGGTGGCGAGCAGCTGCGCCTTGGTCCACTCGACGCGGGCCGCGTCGTTCTTGCCCTCGGAGCTCAGGACGACCCCCAGGTTGAGGTGGGCCTGCAGGTGGTCGGGGTACTTCGCGATGACGGCCTCGAAGGCCTGCTTGGCATCGGCGGAGCGGTCCATGTGGAAGAGAGAGGTGCCGTAATCGACCCGCACGTTGGCGTCGTCCGGCTGGATCGCAAGCGAGCGGGAGTAGGCGTCGGCGGCCTCGGGATAGCGCTTGAGGTCGTAGTAGGTGTTGCCCAGCAGCGTCAGGATCGCGGCGTCCTTGGGGTTGGCCTTGGCGGCGGCCTCGAGCTGGGGCAGGGCCTGGGTCGAGGCGTCCTGGGGCTGCGGGCCGTGGTCGAAGATGCTCAGCAGCGGCACGAGCGAGCTGATCAGGACGGCTGCGGCGAGGATGCCGATGCCGATGCGCACCACCCAGTTGCGCTTCCTGGCGGGGATCTCCTCGTTGAGCTGGGGGGCGCGCCGAACGACCTTCTGTTTCAAAACCGTGATTCCCTGATTCCTTGATGATGAGCGGTTCCGGGCCCATTCTACACGCCCTTGCGCCGTTCCGCCATGGCTTCTTGTTCAAGAAGCAAGCTTTCCCTTAACATGACGATAACCTATCAACAATCCCCCCCCACGGAGGTGCAAGTGCTCGCCAATCCCCAGCGCTCGAAGCGTATCGCCCCTCTCAGGACCGCGCTGCTGCGCGGCATGCTGGCCGTGCTTGGGCTGAGCGCGCTGACGGGCCTCGTGGGCTGCGCAGGGGGACCCGTGGGGGCGCCGAGCGCGCGCGGGGCCGCCTCGTTCGGGATCCTGGGCGCGATCCCCTACCACCGGATCGATCCGGTGCCGCTCCATGCGCCCCGCTTCCCGGCCTGGGTCGTCGCTCACCGCGGCTTCTCGAGCCGGTTTCCTGAGAACACCGTCGCGTCGTTCCGAGCGGCGGCCGAGTTCGGCGCGGACATGGTGGAGCTCGACGTGCAGCTGACCAAGGATCGCCAGCTGGTGGTGATGCACGACGCCAAGGTCGATCGCACCACCAGCGGCAAGGGCGAGGTCAAGGACCTGAAATTCGCGCAGATCCGGGCCCTGGACGCGGGCGGCAAGTTCAAGCCCGAGTTCGCCGGCCTGCAGGTGCCGACCCTCGAGGAGTCGCTGGACGCGGTGCGGGGCAAGGCCATGCTCAACATCGAGGTGAAGGGCTGCAAGGACGCCGAGGACCGCGCCTTCATGGCCAGCGAGATCAACCGCCTGGTCGAGCAGCGGGCCTACCTCGACCACGTGCAGGTGATGTCCTTCGACAGCGCCTTCATGCAGGAGATGCGCCGGCAGAATCCCCGCATGAGCCTCGCCCTGCTGGGCCTGGTGGACCCGCTCGACTCGCGCCTGTCCCGGGCCGTGAAGCTCAAGATGGACGGCCTGAACCTGATGCTCGCCATGCTCGACTCGGGCGACGTCGATGAGATCCAGAAGGCCGGCCTCAGGGTCAACGTCTGGACGGTCAACAAGCAGAAGACCATGCGCAAGGCCCTGGGGCGCGGGGTGAACGGCCTCATCACCAACTACCCGGACGTGGCCGCCGCCGCCATGGACGCCCACTTCAACGGCAAGCCCATGCGCCTGATGCAGGACGGCGAGGACCAGACCGAGTCGTAACCTGCCAGGCTTGATTCCCCGCCTTCGCCACAAGGAACTTGATTTTATCCCCCCACCCCCGACCCCGCCCCACCGAGGGGCGGGGAGGATTCAAGGGGGTCAGGTCGGCCGCTCCTTTTTCATGCTCGCCTGATACGTCACGACCACCTCGCCATGCGCCGGGATCGTCGGGGTGAACCTTGCCTGGGTGCTCGAGAGCTTCTCGAAGGGAATCGAGCTGCTGGTGATGGTCCAGTCGCCGCTCATCTGCTCGATGAGCTCGACGGTGACCGGCGCGTCCTGTTCGTTGCGAAGGGTGATCCGGTAGGAGGTCTCCTGGGTGGTGTCGGTCGTGCGGTAATCGGTCTGCACGCGCTTGGAAGTGACGTCGAAGGCCTCCCCCAGGTCCAGGATGAGGTCCTGCTCGGTCGGGGTGTCGGGGATGCGCGGCTCGCCCGCGATCGCGAGCCTGTCCTGGGCGTCCGGGGTGTAGACGGCGACCTTGCCGCGGGGGATGGGCATGCCGAGCCCCGAGGCGGCCGTGTTCTTGATCGTCAGCCTGATGCGGGCCTTCTGGGGCAGCTCCGGCTCGGTGATCCGGTAGAAGGCCACGTGGCTCTCCACCCGGAACTTCCGTGAAATCGTCACCTGGTCCCGCTCCGCGAGCCTGAGGCGCTCCTCGGCGCCGCGCGAAAGGTTCAGCGGCTCGCTCAGCACGTACTGGTAGCGCGCGGCGTAGGGCTCGGCCACGACCCCCTGGCTCACCTCGGCGTAGGCCCGGCCGCCTCCGGCCATCAGGGGCATGGGGGCGAAGTGCTCTTTGCGGGTGACGTCCCCCGCCACCAGGGTCACCCGGGCGTCCCGGTAGGCGGCGTCCGAGCGGTTGGTGATGGCCGCCCAGTGCGTCCAGGCCCCACGGGTCTGGAGCCGGTCGGTGACGAGGGTGTACTCGCTCTGCCAGCCCAGCTGGTTGGCGACGTACGAGGCGGTGGCCACGCCGCTCCAGGCGCTTGCGAGCGAGGCGATCCACTCCATGGTGGGGTCGGTCGCGAGGTCCGCGCGAGGGGGCAGGGCGACCTTGCCGGGCGGCTCGGGGTAGATCGTGTCGCCGATCTTGTAGACCGGCCCCGAGTCGGTCATCAGGAGGGTGGCCTGCAAGGAGCCCGTGCCCTCCTTCGGGATGATCTCGACGAGGCTGCCGTGGTACTGATCCAGCAGCTTGTCGCGCGTCTTGAGGTCGTACCGGAAGCGCCGCGCGTCCACCCGGGCCGGCACCTGGAGGTAGGCGTTGCGGCCGTCGGTCTGGCCGGGGACCCCGGGGAAGCGGATGATCTGGTCGCCCGCCGCCAGCCTGACGGACCGCGCGTCGGTGACCAGCGCCCACTGGTCGCCGTACAGGGTGAGCGAAAGGGTGGCCGAGGCGTGGGGAGCCTGCTGCACGGGCAGGCCCCCCCAGTTCAGGGCGGCGACCTCCCACGGCGCTCCCGGACCCTTGCAGCCAAAGAGGATGCTCAGGCTCGCGGCGACGCCGATTGCCGCGCCGAACGTCCGGTTCTTCACGGACCGCCTCCTTTTGCTCTTCGTGGACGAGCCCTGTTCTAGCCCGAAGCCGGGCCCCGGTAAACGGATGCTCTTTCGCCCCTGCGGTGCGCGAAGCCCGTTTCGGCGCCCCTCCGGCGGCCGCATGGAGAAAGCCCTTGGGCGTCGTGCTGGTGCTATAGTGGAAGGGCGGCATGGCGCTCGGCGCCTGGGATGCGGCCGCAACCGAGCGATGAAAGCCGATGCCCATGTGGAGTACCGCTCTGCTCTTCGCCCTGATGATCGCTGCAGGCTACGCCTTTCGCCGCCTGCGCCTGGTGGGCCCCGACGCGACCCGCGACATCAACCAGCTGGTCCTCAACTTCTGCCTTCCCGTCCTGGTCTTCCTCTCCCTTCACCACGCCACCCTGTCGTGGTCGTACGCGGTCATCCCGGCGATCGCCTGGTTCTCGATCCTGCTCGGCGCCGGCGCCGGCTGGGTGATCGCGCGCCTGGGTCGCCTCTCGAAGGCCCAGGCAGGGGCGGTCATGCTGCTCATGGCCTTCGGCAACACCGCCTTCATCGGCTATCCCGTCCTCTCCGCGCTTTACGGGCCTGATCACCTGACCGTCGGCATCTTCTACGATCAGCTCGGCACCTCGGTCCTGCTCAACACGCTCGGGATCGCGATCGCGAGCGGCGCAAGCGGCGCGTCGGTCCGGCCGCTCGAGCTGGTTCGCAAGCTCTTGGCCTTCCCGCCCCTCTACGCCCTGGTCCTGGGCTTCGCGCTGCACGGCGTTTCGATCGCTCCCTGGCTGGAGGGCGCCCTGCTGCGGGTCGCCGACATGACGACGCCGCTCATCATGTTCTCCCTGGGCCTCGCGATCCGGCCGGGCAACTGGCGCCAGGACTCGCACCTGGTCGGAGCGGTGGTGCTGGTGCGGCTGGTCCTCGTCCCGCTGGCGGTCCTCGCGGCGGCGAGGCTCTTCGGCTTGCCGCCGGCCTTCCTGCAGGCCTCGGTGCTGCAGGCGGCCATGCCGGCCATGCTGTCGTGCCTGTCGATCGCGGTGATCTACGGGCTGGACGTGGTGTTCGTCGTGAACGGCCTGATGGCGACCCTGTTCTGCGGCCTGGTGACCCTGCCCGTCTGGTACTGGCTGCTGGGGCTTTGAGCACGCCCTCTCAAATCTGCTAGGATGGTGAAAACAGGCGGTGGCCGCGATTTCCCGCGCCTGTGTCGATCCGCACCGTGCTTGAAGGAGCCCCCATGTCCGCAGCCGAAGACCGTGCCCGCTTTGCCCGTGACCTCCGCACGTCGGTGGGGGGCATGTTCCTCACGGTGGTGGCCTACAGCGCGATCGTCGTCTGGCTGTGGAAGGTCGCGCCCGCCGCGCAGAACCCGACCCTCAACCTCCTCGAGGTCGTCTTCCTCGTGGTGGCCAACGCCCTGTTGCTCGCGGGCTTCATCTACTGGCGCAAGCTGCCCACCAAGAAGATGAAGGAGCTTCCCGCCCGCAAGTTCGGCAAGGCAGAGCGCGAGCCGGGCCCCACCCCGCGCGCGATCGCCCTGCGCACGCAGACCTTCATCGTGGCGGCCATGCTAGAGGCCCCCGCCGTCCTCGGCCTGGTCCTGCACGCGATGGGGGCCCCCACGTCCCACTCGCTGACCTACATCGGCGCGAGCGCCCTCGGCGTGCTCTGGCTCTGGATCGCCATCCCCGCCAAGGCGCAAGAGGTCCTCGCTTGAGCCGCCCGCTCAAGTTCCTGCACGTCGCCGACCTCCACCTGGGCGCCACCCCGTACCACCACGAGGAGCGCAGCAAGGACTTCTTCCGCGCGCTGCACCACGTCGTCGTCCGCTACGGGGTGGAGGAGGGCGTGGACTTCGTCGTGATCGCCGGCGATCTCTTCGACAAGCGCAACATCGAGCCGCGGGTCCTGACCCAGGCGACCGTCGTCTTCAAGGAGCTCAAGGAGGCGGGGATCCCGGTCTTCGCCATCGAGGGCAACCACGACCGCTCGGGCCACGCGAGCCAGGTCACCTGGCTGCGCTACCTGTCGGACTGGGGCTGGTTCCGCCTGCTCGAGCCCGAGCACCAGGAGGACGGCAGCATCGTGCTGAACCCCTGGAGCGACGAGGAGCACCACGGGGGCTACCTGGACTTCAAGGGCGTGAGGATCGTGGGATCCAGGTGGTACGGGGCCACCACCGCCGCGGTCATCAAGCCGCTGGCGGACGCCATCGCGCGGCTTCCCGGCGATCCCTACACCCTCCTGATGTTCCACACGGGGCTGGACGGCTACCTCGACCACTACTCGGGCGGCGTCACCCACCACCAGCTCAAGCCCTTCAAGGAGGCCGGCGTCCACTACCTGGCGCTCGGCCACATCCACAAGCGCTACGAGGAGTCGGGCTGGATCTACAACCCGGGCAGCCTGGAGGCCGCCAACGTGGGCGAGTACCGCGAGGAGCGCGGGGCCTACCTGGTCGAGATCGACCCCGAGGCGCGCACCCACGTCGCCACCCACATCACCGACTACCCTTCGCGCCCCTTCCACCGCCTGAAGCTGGACGTGAGTCCCTTCGCCTCGCCCGAGGAGACGATGGAGGCGATCGAGGCCCACCTGAGGCGCGAGTGGCCGCGGTGCAAGCCCAAGTGGCCCACCGACGAGACGGTCGCCAAGCCCGTGGTGGAGCTGACCCTCCACGGGACCCTCGGCTTCAAGCGCCACGAGCTGGACCTGGACGCGGTCGCTCAGCTCATCGTCGCGCACTGCGATCCCTTGCTGCCCCGCGTGAAGTACGACGCCATCCCCGCCGAGTACGCGGTGGCGCCGGGGGCGGCCATCGGCATGGACCGAAAGGAGCTGGAGCGCCAGGTGGTCAAGGACCTGGTGAGCCGGGATGCGCGCTACCAGCCCAGGGCCGAGGCCTACGGCCAGGTCGTGCTCTCCCTGAAGCAGCAGGCGATCGCAGGGGCGCCCCCCGCCGAGATCGCCTCGTACCTGACCCGGGCCCTGTCGGAGCTCGGTTAATGAACGCCATGGCTTCGCCGGCGATCACCCCCCCTTGCGTCCCCCCCATCGAGGGGGGGAAAGGGTTATAAGATGCACATCGTCTCGGTCGAGCTGGAGAACATCAAGCGGTACACCCACGACCGCTTCGAGTTCATGCTGGGCACCAACGCCATCTCCGGGCCCAACGGCGCGGGCAAGTCCACCATCCTCGAAGCCATCGGCTTCGCCCTCTTCGACAGCCTCCCCTACAAGAAGGAGGACTTCCTGCGCCGGGGCGCGACGACGGGCACCGTGCGGGTGACCTTCGAGTCCGGGGTGGACGAGCGCGAGTACACGGTCGTCCGCAACACCAAGTCCACCTACTACGTCTACGACCCCGCGACCAAGACCCGCGTGGCCGAGCAGAAGACGGACGTGCTCGCCTGGCTGCGCGAGCACCTGGGGGTCGCGCCCGACACCGACCTGGACGAGTTCTTCCGCACCACCATCGGCGTGCCGCAGGGCACCTTCACCGCGGTCTTCATGGACACCGCCACGCGCCGCAAGGCCGTGTTCGACCGCATCCTGAGGGTCGAGGAGTACCGCCAGTCCTCGGATGCCCTCAAGGAGACGCTGCAGCACTTCCAGGGCCGGATCAACGAGGCCGACAAGGAGCTTGCGGGCTACCAGGGACGCCTCCTGCGCATGCCGGACCTCGAGGTGCAGCAGGCCCAGCTCGAGACCGAGCAGCGCTCGACCGAGGAGCGCCTCTCGCGCGCCACCAAGGAGCTCGCCCTCTATCAGGGGCGCCTCGTCGAGGTGGACGCCCTGGAGAAGGCAATCGCCCAGGATCGGCGCGACCTCGAGACCCTCGGGACCAGGCGCGATTACGCCCGCAAGGAGCGCGACGCGGCCCAGGCGCGCGTCGGCGAGGCCGAGCGCGCCATGAGCGAGCGCAAGGCCCTCGAAGGCGATTACCGGGCGTATCAGGCCGCGGAGAAGGACCTCACCGCGCTTCAAGCCGATCTCAAGGCCCGTGACGCCCTCAGGTCCGAGCGCGCCGGGGTGCAGCGCAAGCTGGACGAGGCGACCTTCGCGCTGCAGACCCTCGCGTCGCGCTTGACGGCGCTCGAAAAGGACGCCGAGGCCCGCGAGGCCCTGCGGCCCCAGGTCGAGGCCCAGGCGAGGCACGAGGCGGCGCTCTCGGACCTCAAGGCCAAGCTCTTGGAACTCAAGGCCCTCGAAGAGCGCCTCGCGCGGACCCGCGCCGAGCATGCCACCTGGGCCGAGCGCCTGAGCAAGATCGAGGCCGAGCTCGGCGCCATCGACGCACTCGCCGAGGCGCCCCTTCGCGTCGCGACCCTGGAGGCCTCGCTCAAGGAGCAGGAAGCGTTGCTTGCGGCATTTCGCGAGGCCGAGTTGCAGCGCAAGGAGCGCGAGAGCCGCCGCAAGCTGCTCGAGGAGGAGGCCGCCAGGGAGCGCCGCGCCGTCACGGCCCACGCCGCGACCCTGGCCGAGAAGGAGCCGCTGCGCAAGATCGCTGCTCAGCTCGACGCCCTGACCGAGCAGGGGCAGGCCCTGCGCGATCGCCTCTCGTTGGTGGAGGCCGAGCTTGCGCGCGATCGCCAGGCTTCGACCCAGTTCCAGGCCGGCAACCTGTGCCCCATCCTCAACGTCGGCTGCCCCATCCTCGAAGGCCAGTCGCCCGAGGCTTACTACCAAGACGTCATCGCCCAGGGCGAGGCCAAGGCCAAGGCCCTGGGCGCGGAGATCCTGGACCTGCGCAGGCGCTGGAAAGAGGCGAGCGACGCGAGCAAGCAGGTCGCCACGCTCGACGGCGTGCGCTTGCAGCACGACGAGGCCAAGCTCGCGCTCGAAAAGCACGAGGCGGCGCTCGCCGCTCTGGCCAAGGCGGACGCCGCCGTCGCGGGCGCTTCGGCCGAGGGCGAGGCGCTTTCGCGCGCCATCGCGACGGCCCGCGAGGCCTTGACCAAGGCCCAGGCCGAGGCGGGGCGCTACGCCCAGCGCGAGGGCCTCGCCACCCAGCGCGACGCCGTGGTCAAGGAGCAGGCCGATCGCCGCTCGGCCATCGAGGCCGACGAAGCGGCGGCCAAGGCCCACGGCGCGCTCGCCGAGCGTCTCGCTGCCGTCGAGCAGGAGCTTGTACAGCTGGGGGATCCCCGCTCGCGCGACCGGGCCCTGGAGCGCGCGATCGCCGAGCGCCCCCGGCTCGAGGCCGAGCGTTCCGCTCAGGCCACCGCGGCTCGGGAGCAGACCGCTGCGCTTTCGGCCCTGGACGAGCGCCTTTTGCCCTTCGCCGAACTCGACACGCGCCTGCTGCAAGCGGGCGATCGCAAGAAGGCGTCGGAGGCGGGTTACCAGCGTTACCTCGCGGTGGCCGGTGTCGCCGACGAGCTTGCGGCTCGCCATCAGGCCCACCGGGACGCGCTTTCGCGTCTCGAGGCGATCGAAGGTGAGCTTGCGGCCCTTGCTTCCACTTCGAGCGAGCGCAGTGCCGCCTACCAGGCCGAGGAGCACGCGAGCCTGCGCGAGCGGGTCGAGGGCCTCAAGGCCGAGGCGATCCGCTTCGAGCAGGCGGTGGGCTTTCTCGTGCAGCAGCTGGAGCGCACCCGAGCGGAGATGCGCGAGCTCTCCCGGGTGCAGGAGGAGATGAAGGAGGCGATCGCCGCGCGCGAGCGCCTGGTGGCCGATGCGTCCTTCGTCGAGTTCGCCCGTGGCACCCTCAAGGAGGCGGGCCCCTTCATCACCGAGGCCTACCTCATGACCATCTCGCTGGAGGCCGACCGCCTCTTCCGCGAGATCACGGGCCACCACCAGGTGCATCTGCGCTGGAGCAACGACTACGAGATCCTGCTCGAGGAGGAGGGACGCGATCGCCCCTTCAACAACCTCTCGGGCGGCGAGCAGATGGCCGCGGCCCTCTCGGTTCGCCTCGCCCTCCTCAAGGAGACCTCGAGCGTGGACATGGCCTTCTTCGACGAGCCGACCACCAACATGGACGAGAACCGGCGCAGCAACCTCGCGCACCAGATCGGCGAGATCAGGACGTTCAAGCAGCTGTTCGTGATCAGCCACGACGACACCTTCGAGCAGTGGACGGATCACGTGGTCCGGGTGGCCGAGCGATAGCACGCAACCGAGCCAAGTCCCACCTTTTCGGCGTGTGACCTTGCTCACCCCCTGAAAACCGTCGCTTCTTCGGAGGTGCGGGTCAGGGGCTGTTTTGGGCGGCGAAGAACGGGCAAGCGCAAAGCGCCCGCCGACAGGGCCACCTGGGCGAAACGCACGTACGGGCCCCAGGGTGTCCCGTGTTAAAAAATGGGCATCGAAAGTTCACCACTGGCCCACGAACTCACCTGAACCGATTCGCAGGATGGATTTCCTCTCAATGAACGAAGATTTCACGTCGTGAAGCGTGCCGGTGGTCTCGCCTCTGATCAATCGGGGCGAATGAGAAGGAAGGATGGGAACGGTATGCGCGTGAATCACCTCAACGGTCTTCTGCTCGGTCTCGCCCTCGTCACCGCCAGCGGTTGCAGCACCGCGCCCACCGCGGCCCCTGCCGCCCCGAACCCCGTGGTCCACCCGGTCCAGCAGCTCGAGCCCGCCGGCGCAGTGCCGGCGCAGGTCGCCCCCGCACCGCTGGCGGCTTCTCCCTGCAACCCCTGCGACGGCGTCGGGGCCTACGGCGCCCCCTACGGTCCCTACGGAGGTGCCCCGTACTACCCCTACACGGGCATTCCCCTGCCCGGCTACGCCACCTTCTTCGACCCGTTCGCCGTCCCGGTCGTCGACAACATCTCGAGCAACGTCTCCCCCTCCAACGTCGTCCAGGACTCGAGCATCAGCATCACCGGCAACAACAACACGGTGATCATCAAGCAGGGCGGCCGCGGCGGCGGGCGAATCGACGGCCTGGACGTGACCGTCGACGGCAACGGGAACACGGTCGAGGTCAAGCAGGGTCGCGATCGCAAGAATAACGACAAACCGGTCTAATCGGCGAATTTTTCTCGCGCGCAGGGGGCGGACTTGGTCCGCCCCCTGCGCTTTTTTCATCGAGCGAGCAGGGGTCGAAGTAAGCGACCGAAATCCCTGCCATCGCAGCTGTGAGCTTGCTCACGCCGGGGAAACCCGTGCTTATCCGGAAAGACGGATGCCGGGCCGATTTCATCCCCCGAGATCGATCAAGCGTGAAGCGCCTGGTGACAGGCCCGCTTAGGCGAAACGCACGTATGGGTGATCTGCTCTCCCGTGATAAAAATTGACCATCGAAAGTTTGATGACCGGCTCAGTCGATCAAATGAATCCCGAGATTGAAGCGAAGTCCTCTTAACTCACCCGGATTTCCCGCCGAGAAACGTGCCGGTTATCTCGCCTCGGTTCGAGCGAGGCGAACGTGAAGGAAGGATGGGAACGGTATGCGCATGAACCACTTCAACGGTCTTCTGCTTGGTCTCGCCCTCGTCGCCGCCAGCGGTTGCAGCACCGCGCCCACCGCGGCCCCTGCCAACCCGGCCCCGGTCCTGCCGGTCCAGCCCGCCGGCGGTCAGCCCGTGCAGCAGCTGGCGCCGGTGGACCCCTGCCCGCAGCCGGTCGCCCCCGCACCGCTGGCGGCCGATCCCTGCAACCCCTGCGACGGCATCGGAGGCTACGGCGCCCCCTACGGTCCCTACGGCGGCGCTCCGTACTATCCCTACGGGGCGGGCCTCAGCACCGTCTTCTTCGATCCCTTCGCCTTCAACTCGGTGGTCCTCGATACGGTCGTCGTCCAAGACGACGTGAGGCCCAACAACGTCATCCGCGACACGGACGTCACCATCACGGGCAACCGCAACCAGGTCGTCTTCAACCAGGGTGGGCACGGCGGGAGCCGGATCGACAACCTGGGCGTCACGATCGACGGCAACAACAACTCGGTCAAGATCAAGCAGGGTGCTCGCCGCAAGTAACCCCGGAGCCCGTTTTTTCGAGGCGTGCCTCCACGAGAGAAGGAAAGACTGAATGCGAATGAACGCTTATCACGGTCTGGTGGTCGGCCTCACGGCCGCGATGGTCACGGTCGGCGGTTGCAGCACCGCGCCGAGCGCTCCGGCCGAGCCGGCTCGACCGGATCCGGCCCCGATCCTGCCGAACGGCGGCCAGCCGATGCAGCAGGTGGCTCCGCCCGTGTCGGATCCCTGCCCTCAGCCCCCCGTGGCGCAGACGACCGATCCCTGCCCGCAGCCGCTGCCCCCGGCGCCGCTCGCGACGAACCCCTGCAACCCCTGCGACGGCATCGGCGGCTACGGTCCCTACGGCGCCCCCTACGGCCCCTACGGGTACGGCGGCTACCCCTTCTTCGCGAACGCCATCCCCTTCTTCTTCGACGATGTCGTCGTCTTCGACGACGACCACCGGCCGCACCGTCGTAACCGGGATCGCGACCACAACGGCCACGGGAACGGCGGCGGATCGAACCACGGTGGCGGCTGGCAGGGCGGTGGTGGATCGAGCGGAGACGGCTGGCACGGCGGCGGCGATCGCCCGGGCCGCGGCGAGGGTCGCGGGAGCGGGCGAGGCGAAGGCCGCGGCGCTCGGCGCTAGACAGGCATCATCGAGAGCTGGCCTCGCCCATCCCATCCGGCGAGCTAGGCGAGCGCCCCCCGAGCCGGGGGGCGCTCTGCTCTAGCGGGAGAGCCACCACAGCAAAAGCTGGGCGCCCAGGATCTTGGCGATCATCGCCAGGGGCATGATGGCGGCGTAGACGCGGTTGGGGGCGTCCGAGCGCGATCGCTCGGAGGCGAAGCTCAACAGAGCCGGCTGGGTCTGCCCGCCGGCCATGAGCCCGGCGGCGCTCACCCAGTCCGTCTTGAGCAGCCCCATGGCTCCCCACAGCAGGACCGCGCTGGAGGCGAGGGTCGCTGCCGCCCCCACCGCGACCAGCTCCGGCCCGTGGGCGCTCAGCGCCGCGGCGAAGTGCCGGCCGGAACGCAGGCCCACGGCAGCGAAGAACAGGACCAGCCCCAGCTGGCGAAGCGCCTGGTTGGCCGCGAGCGGCAGGCTCCAGATGATGGGGCCCGTGCGGCCGAGCCGGCCGAGCAGAAGGGCCACGAGCAGGGGGCCGCCCGCGAGCCCGAGCTGCAGGTGCATCCCCCCGGGCAGCGGCACGCGCAAGAGGCCGAGCGCGATCCCCATGAGGGCGCCGAGCGAGAGCGAGAGGAAGTCGGTCTCGCTGATCCCCTTGAACGAGTCGCCGAAGTAGCGGGCGACCGCCGCCATCTGGTCGGTCCGCGCGACCACGCGCAGCCGGTCTCCGCGCTCCAGCACGGTGTCGTCGGAAGGGACGAAGTCGAGATCGCCGCGCCGGATCCGGGTGACGACCGCCTCCCAGCGGTTCTCGAGGGCGATGTCGCCGAGGCGCCTGCCCACCAGGCGCGGGTTGGAGAGGATGATCCGGCGGAAGTCCACCTCGTCGCGCCGGGTCTCGGGGCCGGGCTCGCCCTGGGCCTCGGGGCCGAGCAGGCTCCCCGCCTGCGCGAGCCCCTCCGGGCTGCCGACCACGTGCAGGATGTCCCCCGCCTCGAGCGCCGTCCCCGCGGTCGCGACCATCACGTGGTCCCCGCGCTGGACGCGGCTGACCCGCACGCCGATCCTGGAAAGGGGGGTGGACTCGATGGGCGCGCCGATCATGGCGGGATTGGTGAGCCGGAGGTTGCGGGAGCTGGCGGGCTCGCTCTCCTCCCCGCCGTCGTGCTCCGCCTGCCGTGCCGCGGCCGCCACGTCGATCCGGCCCAGGCGCAGGGTCAGCTCCGCGAGGAGCAGGGGCAGCCCCACCCCCAGCGGATAAGCGATCGAGTAGCCGACGGTGGGCAGCGCGGCCGAGGGGGTGCCGCGCAGCGCCTCGCTGACCGCCGCCAGCGCGGGGGTGTTGGTCAGGCTCCCGCAGAAGAGGCCCGCGGCGAGCGCCGGGTCGAGGCCGAGCCGCTGCGCGGCGAGCCAGGTGAGGCTCGCTGCCCCGACGATGGCCCCGAGGGCGAGCAGCAGGAGGCCGCCCCCCTTCTGCCTCATGATCCGGAAGAAGCCGGGCCCCGCCTCCAGGCCGATGGCGTAGACGAAGAGCAGGAGCCCGAACTGCCCCACGAACTCGGGAAGCTCGAAGCGATCGCCCCCCCAGGCGCCGAGCCCGAGCCCCACGAACAGCACGGTCGCGACCCCGAGGCCCACGCCTCGCAGGCGGATCTGGCTCAGGAGATAGCCCGCGCCGATGGTGAGGAAGAGAATGCCCAAAGGGGCCTGCCCGAGCCCCTCTTTCAGCGCGTCGAACACGGCCTAGGCGCCCGCGGCCTCGAGCGCGACGCCGACGGGATAGATCAGCACGCCGCAGGGCGCATGCATCAGCACGCTCTCCGCCACGCTGCCGTGGAGCAGGCGCTCGGCGCCCTTTCGGGCGTTCGATCCGAGCACGATCAGGTCCGCGCCTATCTCCTTGGCGATCGCCACGATGGTCGAGGCGGGCTCGCCCGTCCTCACGAGGCCCCGGGCTTCGAGGCCGGCCTCGCGCAGCTCGGCCGCGGCCAGGTCGAGGGCCGTGAGCGCCGTCTCGGCCAGCTGGTCGTAGCCGGCTATCACCTGCGGCATCTGGTCGGGAAGGACCGGGCTGGGAATGACCGAGAGGACGTGGAGCTCGAAGGGCTGCGTCCCCAGCACGGCGATGAACTGCCGGATGGCCGCCGCGGAGACGGTGGATCCTTCGGTGGCGATGAGGATACGGCGCATGGATGTCCTTTCTCTTTCCCGGGCACGCGGAGCGACCCGGGATTCTGGCGTGAAGGCTGAGGGGAATGCGTCGGTGGTGGCTAGGTGTCGATGGGGATCCAGCGGTGCTCGATGCGGTCGGGCCAGAGGTCGAGCCGCCCCACCGAGGGCGGCGTTCCATCGTAGTTGTAGGCGGCGCTCGACGGGCAGAAGGCGCGGACCCTCCCCGCATCCTGGAAGGCGCGCTTGTGGATGTGGCCGAAGAGCACCAGCCGGCAGTCCAGGTCGTCGGCGTAGCCGACCAGCTTGACCAGGTCGCGCTTGACCCCGTGACGGTGGCCGTGCGTCAAGAGGATGCTCCAGCCCTCGATGTCGAGCTGCTTCTCGGGGACCACGTCCAGGGGCAGGTCGTTGTTGCCCAGCACCTGCACGATCGGCACCGGCTGAAGGAGCGCGAGCTGCTGACCGTCCTTGAAGCCGTCGCCCAGGTGGACGACCAGGTCGCAGCCCTCGGCCAGGCGGGCGATCGCTTGAAGGTTCGCGCGGCCGTGCGTGTCGCTGACGACCAGGAGGCGCTTCACGCCATCGCCTCGAGCAGGAGGCGCACCGCGCGGGCCCGGTGCGAGTGGACGTTCTTCTCGTCGGCGCTCAGCTCGGCGTAGGTCTTGCCCAGCCCCTCGACCTCGAAGACCGGGTCGTAGCCGAAGCCGCCCGTGCCCCGGGGGGCCTCGGTGACCCGGCCTTTCACGACGCCCTCGACCGCGATCTCGCGGCCGTCGGGGTAGGCGAGCACCACGGCGCAGTGGAAGGTCGCCGCCCGGCTGGCCTTGCCCTCGAGCTCTGCGAGGAGCTTGTTGATGCGGTCGGCGTCGCTCTCGGCGTAGCGGGCCGAGGCGATGCCGGGCCGGCCGTCCAGGGCCTCGACCGCGATCCCCGAGTCGTCGGCGAGGCACGGCACCTCGAAGCGCTCCGCGCACTGACGGGCCTTGAGGCGGGCGTTCGCGACGAAGGTGCTGCCCGTCTCCTCGACCTCGACGGCCTCGGGCATGGCGCTCAGGTCGAAGGGGGCGTCGGTGAGGAGGGGCTTGAACTCGGACAGCTTGTGGGCGTTGGTGGTGGCCAGGTAGACTTGCACGGCTGCTCGCTTACTTCTTGACGGGACGGGCCTTCTGCGACTTGGCGACGCGGTAGGCCTGGAGGACGTCCGGGATGCGGCTGAGGGTCGCGATGACGCGCTGGAGGTGGGCCATGTCCAGGACGTCGATGATCAGCGTGATGATGACGATCTTGTCGCGGGCCTGGCGCACCTTGACGGTGCGGATGTTGGTCTTGATGTCCGCGATCTTGATGGTGATGTCCTTGAGGACGCCGACCCGGTCGATGACCTCGACGGCGATCTCGACGGGGTAGCTCGCCGACGCGCTCACCCCGGCCCAGCTCACGTTGAGGCGCCGCTCGGGCTCGACGGCGAGCAGGTTGGGGCACTCGGTCGAGTGGACCGAGATCCCGCGCCCGCGGGTGACGGTGCCCATGATGGGCTCGCCGGGCACCGGCGAGCAGCACTTGGCGATCGCAAGCTGCATCCCCGCCTCGCCGTCCACCAGGATCCCGGTGCCGTTGCGGCTCTTGGGGGCGATGGGCTTGGCCTTGAAGGACTCGGGGGTGATCTCGGGCTCGGGGGGGGCGAACTCGGCGCGGATCTGGTTGGCGACTTGCAGGGAGGTCTTCTCGCCGTAGCCGATGGCCGCGATCAGGTCGTCGACCTCCTTGTAGTTCATCTTCTGGGCGATGCCGAGGAGCTTGTCGCCCTTGAGCAGCTGGTCGAGGCCGGTGCGGCCAAGCTCGCGCTCCAGGGCCTCGCGGCCCCGGGTGATGTTCTCGTCGCGGCGCTCCTTTCGGAACCAGCTGCGGATCTTGTTCTTGGTGGAGCTGGTGGCGACGAAGTTGAGCCAGTCGAGCGACGGGTGGCCGTGCTTGGTCGTCAGGATCTCGACGATGTCGCCGTTCTTGAGGCGGTGGTCCAGGGTGACGATGCGGCCGTTGACCTTGGCGCCGATGCAGCGGTTGCCGACCTCGGTGTGGACGCGGTAGGCGAAGTCCACCGGGGTGGCCCCGGAGGGCAGGTCGATCACGTCGCCGCGAGGCGAGAAGACGAAGACCTCCTCGGCCTGGAGGTCCTCCTTGACCGTCTCGACGAACTCCTCCGAGTTCTTGGCGTCGCCCTGCCAGTCGAGGAGCTGCTTGAGCCACGAGAGCTTCTGGTCCGCCTCGGTCAGGGCGGCGCCGCCCTCCTTGTAGCGCCAGTGGGCCGCGATGCCGTACTCGGCGACCCGGTGCATCTCGAAGGTGCGGATCTGCACCTCGACAGGCTTGCCGCCGGGGCCGATCACCGTGGTGTGGAGGCTCTGGTAGAGGTTGGGCTTGGGCATCGCCACGTAGTCCTTGAAGCGGCCCGGGATGGGCCGCCAGATCGAGTGGACCACGCCGAGGACCTCGTAGCACTCCTTGATGTTGTCGACCAGCACGCGGATGGCCGTGATGTCGAAGATGTCGGAGAACTCCTTGGACTGGCTCTGCATCTTCTGGTAGATGCTGTAGAAGTGCTTGGGGCGGCCGTAAACGTCCGCCTGCTCGACGCCGACCCGCGCGAGCTCCTCCTCGATGCTGGTGACGATCTCCTGGATGTAGCGCTCGCGCTCGTCGCGCTTCTCGCCGAGGAACTGGGCGATCTTGTAGTAAGCGTCGGGGTGCAGGTAGCGAAGGCTCATGTCCTCCAGCTCCCACTTGATCTTCCCCATGCCCAGGCGGTGCGCGAGGGGCGCGAAGATCTCGAGGGTCTCCTTGGAGATCTCCTGCTGCTTCTCGGCGCGCATGTGCTTGAGGGTGCGCATGTTGTGGAGGCGGTCGGCGAGCTTGATCAGGATGACGCGCACGTCCTTGGCCATGGCCACGAACATGCGGCGGAAGTTCTCGGCCTGGCGCTCTTCCTTGGAGGAGAACTTGAGCTTCTCGAGCTTGGTGACGCCCTCGACGAGCTTGCAGACCTCGCGCCCGAACCGCTTGGTCAGCTCCTCGGGCGTGACCTCGGTGTCCTCGAGCACGTCGTGCAGCAGGCCCGCCGCGACGGTGGCCCCGTCCGCCTCGAGCTGTGCCAGGATCAGGGCGACCTCGTAGGGGTGGATGATGTAAGGCTCTTCGCTCTTGCGGAACTGCCCCTCGTGCTCGGCGCGGGCGAACTCGTAGGCGCGCCCGACGAGATCGATCTCTTCGGGCGAGGCGTACTTGCCCATGGTGTTGATCAGGGCTTCCGTCGCGATCGCTGTCATTTCCGTCTCCCGAGGCTTCCATTATATACCGGCGGTGGGTCGTGCGAAGGACTTTATACCCGCCAAGCGGTAGTTTTGACGCCTTTTTCCGCCGCCGCTCAGGCCTCCGCGGCCCGGGCGACGCCGTGCAGGCGCAGCTGCACCTTGAGCTGCCCGTTGAAGTGGTTGAACTCGGGGGTGAAGGCCAGGGCGACCCGGTCGGGCACCGGGTGGAGCTCGCCCATGTTGAAGCCGACGGCCTCGCGGATCTCGAGCCCGTGCTGCACCTCGAGGAAGAGGTGACGCTTCTCCTTGCCGCGCAGCTTCTGCTTGACGACCTGGACCCCGCGCACGCAGAGCACCGGCTCGGGGTTGCCCTGGCCGGTCGGTTGCAGCCACGCGAGCTCTCTGACCACCTGGGGGGTCATCTCGGCCAGGTGGACCTCGGCGTCCAGGTAGCGGGGCGGGCGCTCCGAGACGTCCAGGCCCTGCTGCCGCACCGCGGCGTCGAGGCGTTCGCGGAAGGCGTCCAGGTTCTGTCGCTCGAGGCCGACGCCCGCGGCCTGGGCGTGGCCTCCCCAGCGCGTGAGCAGGTCGCGCGAGGCCTCGAGGGCCTTGAAGAGGCTGATGCCCTCGGGCGAGCGGCCCGAGCCCTTCCAGTGGTCGCCATCGAGGGCGAGCAGGATGACCGGGCGCGCGTAGGCCTCGACCAGCCGGGAGGCGACGATGCCGATCACCCCGTGGTGCCAGTCCTCCTTGGCCAGGACGATGGCGGAGTCCTTGGTCGGGTCCACCTCCAGCTCGGCGAGCATCATGGCCTCGGCCTCGACCCGCTTGGAGGTCTCCTGGCGCAGGCGGTTGAGGCGATCCAGCTCCACGGCGAAGACGCGCGCGTCGTCCAGGGTCTCGGCAAGGAAGAGCTTGAGGCCGACCTCGGGGTGGTCCATGCGGCCGGCGGCGTTGATGCGCGGCCCGATCCGAAAGCCGATGTCGCCCGCGTCGATGGCAGCGAGGCTGTTGATGTTCGCGATCTCGGCGAGCGCCTGGATGCCGGGGCGCGGGGCGGTCGCGATCAGGTGCAGGCCGCGCGCGACGAGCGTCCGGTTGACGCCCGTCAAGGGGGCCATGTCGGCGATGGATCCGATGGCGACCAGGTCCAGCAGGTCCTCGACCCCGTGGCCGGAAGGGGCGATCTCCTCGAGGGCCGAGGCCAGGGTGTAGGCGACGCCGACGCCGGCGAGCCCCGCCATCTCGATCGGGCAGCCGCCGAGGCGCGGGTTGATGATCGCGTAGGGGGACGGCAGCACCGCGGGCGGGGTGTGGTGGTCGGTGATGATGACCTCCATGCCCCTCGACTTGGCGAACTCGACCTCCTGGATTGAGGAGACGCCGTTGTCCACCGTGACGACCAGCTTGAGCCCCCGGTCGGCGAGATCCTGGAGGGCGTTGCAGTTCATGCCGTAGCCGTCCTCGAAGCGGTGGGGCAGGAAGTACTGGACGTTGTAGCCGGCGCGGGCCAGGTAGCTGAAGAGCAAGGAGGTGCTGGTCACCCCGTCGGCGTCGTAGTCGCCGTAGACGACGATGGGCTCGCCGGTGTCGAGGGCGCTCGCGAGGCGGCGGGCGGCCTTGTCGATGCCGGGCAGGGCCCAGGGGTTGAGCTCGTAGGGCTCGTGGCCCAGGTAGCGGCGGCCGCTCTCGGGATCCTGGACCCCGCGCACGGCGAGCATTCGGGCGAGCAGGGGCGTGATGCCGAGTTCGTATGACAGGCGATCGACCACGTCCGGGTCGGCGTCGCGAATTTGCCAGGAGGTTTCGAGCTGGTGCATAGACCTCCACTATAACCCGGGAGGGGCTGCCACGTCTTTACAAGGGTGGGTTCTCCTGGTAGGATTGGTTCCTGTTTCGAGGAAACGTCGAGACGTTCGCCGGATTAGCACAGCGGTAGTGCATTCGATTCGTAATCGAAAGGTCGTGGGTTCGATTCCCACATCCGGCTCTGGCACCCCCCGTAGCACTCGACATTTTGTCAGCTCGGGTGTGGTGCCTTTTCTTTATGGCCCGAAATGTTGAGGCCTGTGATGCCAACCATGAAGAGACGGCGCTTGCGCACCCTCAAAATCCTGGCCGTCACCCTTGGGGGCTCCGTTCTTGCCCTGGTTGCACTAATCGCCTGGTTTGGCATCTCGCTTTCCCTCGACAACCGCATCAAGCACGAGCTCCTGCGCGTGGCTGCTCCCGACGGGACGCATGAATTCGTGTTGTTGAGCGATAGCGCCGACTTCGGGGATCCTGCCTGGTACGTCTACGAACTCGAACGGGGCCAGCGCCTTCCCTCGTTCGCTCGGGAGGCCCACAACACCGACGGGGTCCTCTTCTGGAACTATTCCGAGGATGGCGGTTATACGGACGATCCCCACCTTGAGATCCGTGACCGGCGCTACCTCGTCTTTTCGCGAGGCGGACGCTACCACGGCCTTTATGACATCACCAAGCGGCGGGTGCTGGTGAATGAGGAGTGCCCGTGGTGGTCGTATCGCGAGTTGCCGAAGAGCGAGCAGGATCGGTGGGTCTTCCAGAACCTCCATGCGCCCATCCACAGGATCTTGTCCGCCGGGAAACCGAGCCCGAGCAAGGTGACGAACTGAGGAAGAACCCAGGCGGAGCCGGTATCTCCTGCCGGTTGAGAACCCGGATAACAAGCGCCCGGGCCTCAACGAGGGCCAAGCTTCAAGCGAAACAGGGCTCGGTGTAAGCGGGGGCGTTTGGTTCCTGCTCTTTGGCATTCCCCTGGTCGGGTGTGGTGCCTTTTTTTGCGCGCTCGAAGCCGGCAGGCTCAGCCCCGGCTCAGGTGACGCAGCTTGTCCGGATTCCTCACGACGAAAATGGATCGCACCTGGCCTGCTTGGACGTCGAAGGCGAAAACCGTTTGGGGATGTCCGTTTTCCAGGACCAGGAGCCCCTGCTGACCGTTGACGTGGATGGAGCGCAGGCTGATCGCGCCCTCCCCCGTGTACTGGCTCGCGATCCAGGCAAGGAACCGTGCGACGTATCCGCGCGAGATGATGGGCCTGATCGCCGATCGGTTCTTGCCGCCTCCGTCCGAGTAGAGCGTCGCGTCTTCGGCCAGCAGGTGCAAGATTTGAGCCATGTCGCCGGTGCGCGAAGCATGCAGGAACTGCCGGATGAGCGCGTCGTCCGCGGCCGGGGAGGCGGGTGGGGCCGCCGGATGCTGCCCCGCGAGCTTCTTCTTGACCCGGCTGAGGATCTTGCGGCAGTTGTCCTCGCTCTTTTGCACCAGGTCACCGATGAACGCGTAGTCGAACTCGAAGGCCACCCGCAGGATGAAGACGGCGCGCTCGACCGGCGCGAGCGACTCCATGAGGGCCAGGAGGGCGTACGAGACGCCCTCATCCTTCAGGACGTGGAGGGCGGGATCCTCCGCTTCCGTGAGGAGCGGCTCCGGCAGCCACGGGCCGACGTACGCTTCGCGCTGCTTGCGGGCGCTCTTGAGCAGGTCGAGGCAGCGATTGGTCGTTATCTTGCACAGGTAGGCTTTGGGCTGTCGGACATCCGACGGCGTCTCGCGGTACAGTTGGGCGAAGACGTCGTGCACGATGTCCTCCGCGTCCGTGACCTGGCCGAGCATGCGGTACGCCAGCGAGAACATCATGGGCTTGTAGCGGGTGTACCACTGCTCGACGACAGGTGTCATTCTCAGATCGCTTTCCCTTTTCTGGATGCTCGCGGGCCGTCGAAGAAATCGACGAGCTGCCACGTGTAATCCCGGATCTTCCACCCTAACTTGCCGGTCAGCACGATGTCGAGTCCCCACTTTCGCGTCCAGATGAAGCCGTCGCTTGGGCCCAGGCCGATGCAAAACAGCGAGATGGCCGGGCCATGCGCCGGCACCGGCTGGCCGAGGAAGTCGCCCTGCACGATCGCCGCAAGCCGGCACGCCTGAGCGGTCGCCTCCCGGCACGTCATACCGTCCGCGCGGCCGGTGGCAGGGTCGACGATGCGGGCACAGTCGCCGATGGCATAGACATACGGCCAGCCCGACACGCGGTAGTGCGCATCCACGATCATTCTATCGCCTTCATCCGTCGGCGCCTTCCAGGCTTTCAGGGCGGGGCTCGGCCTGAGGCCCAAGGTCCAGACGCACGTCTGCGCGCGGAGGCTGGAGCCTCCCTTCAACCGAACCTGGCCGTCCTCGAAGCGCTCGGCTCGCGCCCCATGCCGGACCGTCACGCCGAGCCGACCGAGCCGTTGCTCCAGCTTGCGGCCGATCGCCTTGGGAGCGCCGGGGAGGAGCCGTTCCTGCGCATTGATCAAGTGGACGCCGCCCCGCTTGGCGTCCAGGCGATGGCGCTTCTTCTCGTCGGCGAGCCAGGTGGCGATTTCCGCCGCCGTCTCGACGCCCGAGATGCCGCCCCCCACCACCGCCACGCGCAACAGCTGGTCCTGTCGGTCCGGATCGCTCGTCGAGATGGCTCGCTCGATGTTGTGGGCGAGGTGGCGCTTGATTTCCTCGGCATGGGCGGGCGAAGCGAGGTTGATGCCACCGCTTTCGGGTGGTGCGACGATGAACTGGCTTCCCACGGCGACGATCAGGGCGTCGTATGGGAACCGCGTGGTTCGGTCCTCTCGATCGCGCAAGAGGACGGCCTTGGCTTCGGCTTCGATGCCCATCACCTCGGCCTGGACGAACTCGACCCCGGCCATTTCCCGAAGACCCGCTGCGAAAGAGGCGACGACCTTGGTCGGGCCGACGGCCGCCTTGAACAGCAGCACTTTCTTAAGATGCCCGGGATGCTTGTCGATCAAGACGATCTTGACCCCCTCGGGGTCCGGGAACTGCCTTCTCAGGGCGATAAGCGCTTGCATGCCGGCGTAGCCGCCCCCCACGATCACGATGGTCTTGCGGGTCATGTTCGGTTCCTCCTAGTTCAAAGGTTTCCGGCCATAGGACGAACAGGCGATGCTTTTTGTGACACCTGGGGCCCGAGCGACGATCCGGGGTCGATGGTCCTCGGGCATCGAGCCCGCTTGCTCACTGCATTTGAGCGTCTTCGCGGGCCACCCCCCTCGATCCACGCAGCAAACGATCTTCACCTCCGACTCTGGCACCCCCCGTAGCTTTATGGCATTATGCCTGCTCGGGTGTGGTGCCTTTTTTGTTTTCACCCCGAGAGGGGGCATCGATGCGGAGCTGGTATCCCCTTCCCGTCGAGGCGCTGGATGACAAGCGGCTGCTGGCCGAGCACAACGAGCTGCTCATCATGGCCAGGGCGATCGCGGGCCTGACAAAGGGCTATCGAAACCACCCCGAGACCAAGCGCTGGGTGGGACACAGCAAGGCCATGAAGGATCGTCACGACCGACTCGCCGCCGAGATGGTCCGCAGAGGCTTCAACCATCAGAGCCCGTGGCCCGAGGAACTCATCAATCCAGCGGACGGGGACGACTATCCCACGACGCTCTTGGAGCCGCTTGAAGTGATGAAGGCCAAGCTTCAAGCGAAGCAGGGGCTCGCTTGATTGTGGATGCGCCGTGACATTTGAGATTTCAGATCGATTCGAGCATCCGGATGACCTCCTGAGCAAAGCAGTTCGCATCCTTCGGCCAGCGCGCGGTGATCAGGTTACGGTCCCTCACGACAAAGGGAATCCAGGGCGCCTTCCCTTTCCGAAAGTCGGAAGGGGCTTGCAGGCTGTCTTTGATCTCGTCTTCCACGTAGGCCGGGTAAGTCCGGTAGTAGCCCCCGAGCTTCCAAAACGTGAGGTAGAACCCAGTGCGTTCGAGGCTCTTGAGCAAGCCAGTCACCTGACGCCCGTACAGGACGCTCCTGCCCGTAGTGGGATCGAGGGTTCGAGCGAGGACGATGAGGCCATGGCAGATGGCCGCCACGGGCTTGTTCGCCTGGAAGAACCCCAGGACCTTCTCTCGTAGTACGCTGTTTTCCAGGTACTGTTTCATTCCCGACGCATGCCCGCCGGGCAGGAGCAGGGCGTCGAACTGGGACGGGTCGATGTCTCGGTAGCGGATGGGATGCAGGAAGGCCGTGGTCTGGCGCATCCTGTCGTAGCAGGCCACTGCCTCCGGCTTGGCGCCCAGCTGGCCAAAAATAACACCGCTGATGAGGAGCGGGTCGGCTGCAGCAACTCGCCCATGCTCGGTCGAGAAGACTGTCTCATAGCCTTGCTCGGTAAACCGGCTCCAGGGGATGGATACTTCCGTCACGTCGAAGTCGTGATCAGGCAGCGGAATTAGCACACGGGGCATGGATGCTGGTCTCATTTCTCACGAGAAGGGGCTTTCCTTTCTTTCGATGCGGGCGCGGAAAAAATGTGGCTTCATTCCTAATTCCCTAAGGTGACATGAGCGCTCGCTTGGGGTAGACACGAGAATGGAGCGGCATTTCCATGAAGTTAGACGCGAGGGTCGATGAGCGCCGAAGAACGTGAAGCCAAGCAACGCATGATCGCCTATGCCAGGCAGTCGCTGGCCAAGGATGCGAGACTTCTCGATCTGCGCTTCGAAGCGGGGAGCTCCAGCTGGCAGGCCTCTGCCGTCAGCAAGGCGGCGGGCGTCATCGAGGTCGTTGCCATCAAGGAGAACGGCCAGTGGAGCTTCTCTTCCTCAAAGCCGACCAAGCACCTCTCTCGTGCGATGATCGGCACCCGGATCGAAAACGAGGGGCTCGGTAAGTTGCTCGTCCGGCTCGCCGTCGTCGCGGTCATCGTCGGAGGTGCTTACGTGGCCCTGCCTCACGTCCAGGCCGCCTTGAAGCAACTCCCGGTTGCGGGCTTTTCGCCGCCTGCCGCGCCGGCGCAAGCTCCGCTGGGTGCTTCGCTCAATTCCAAGCTTCTCGATTCGGCGAACGGGCTCGCCAATGACCCAGTTCGCAAGGCCGCCCTCGAGAAGGCGAGCGCCAAGCTCACCGGCTCTCAAGGGGGGAACCGTGGCCTGAGCGAGATCAATCGATTGAATTCCGCGGCGGCTGGTCAGAGGCCTTAGCCGCCAGGGAAAGCCCCCGCCGGGTGTGCGACCGGCGGGGGCTTGCTGCTCAGAGAGAGGTGAGGGGTGCGCTCTTGATGCCCTTATCTTGCCACGCCGGATCGGATCGTTCAGTCGCGGCGTCCACGCTCGAGGCGTGAGGTTCCTAACGCTCGCTTTGACGCTCAGGCGGGATTTCGCCTAAAACAGCGCCGTGACCCTGAGAGGGAGAGCGCTTGCGCGCAGACTGAGCTCCAGGTTCGGAGAGAGCCTTAATCCGGTTTCGATCCAAGGAACGCCGAGCCAGTCCTGCGCGGTGCTGAGGCCGCCATTGCCGGCGATCTGGAGCGTCGTGTTGGGGGTCACTCTCGCCCACAGTCGTCCGGCGTCGAATTGAAGCGAGACGCCTACGATCCCGCCCGCGGGGTTCGCCGAAAATCCCTCTCTGAAGCTGTTACGTCCCCAGTCCTGCCTGGCGCCGATGATGGGGCCCCATGAGAAATGCTCGCTTGTCTTGAGGGAATAGCGTCCATAAAGGGAGTAATAGATCTGTCCCGGGTTCATGAAGGCGCCAGGGAAATAGGCGCCGGTCATGGCGAAGCTGTAGGGGGTTTCGGGCAAGGTCACTTCGCCCTCGAGGCTGATGTTGAACGGGAAGAGGGTCGCGACTCCGATTTTGCCGGATAGTGGCTGTGCCCCTGCACTTCCATTGCTCAGAAGAAGCAAGGATGCAAATGCAAGAGCGTATTTTTTATCAACAATTTTATATTCCATAAATAAATCATACCACTGGGCGCCGTGAAGTTAACCCTCGCCCGAACGGAGGAATCCCCCGCCGGGTGTGCGACCGGCGGGGGATTGGTGCTCAGAGAGGTGAGGGGGTGCGCTCTTGATGTGCTCATCTTGCCACGGGTGGTCGTTCGATGCCGTCGCTCCTCGCACGCCTGAGCTGTGAGGCTCCTGACGGGCGCTTGCTCGATTAGCCCTGTGCCTTTAGCGCCTCTTGAACGGCCTTGATCACCTCGGGATCGGTGGGCTCGGTCTTGGGGTGGAAGCGCTTGATGACCTTACCTGCGCGATCCACCAGGAACTTGTCGAAGTTCCAGCGGATCTCGCCTTCGACGCCGGGTTGGGTCGTCAGGTACTGGTAGAGGGGCGCCTGGGCCTCACCCTTGACGGGGAGCTTGGCGAACATGTCGAAGCCGACGCCGTAGTTGGCCGAGCAGAACTGCCCGATCTGCTCGTTGCTGCCGGGCTCTTGGGCGCCGAAGTCGTTCGAGGGGAAGCCCAGCACCTTCAGCCCCTGCGCCTGGTAGGAATCGTGCAACTCCTGAAGACCCTTGTACTGCGGGGTGAGACCGCACTCGGAGGCGGTGTTGACGATCAGCAGGACCTTGCCGCGATAGTCCGACAGGGAAACCGGCGTGCCGTTGAGGCGGTCGACCTGAAAATCGTAGAGCAGGGCGAGGTCCTTTCGATGGTGAGGCTGGACAGCCACAAGTCATACCACGCTCGCAGCGATATCACCATGCGATCGCGCCCCGAGAGAACGGAGATGAACCGATGCCCGCCCTTCCCCAGCTACAGACGCCGCGCCTCTTGCTTCGGCCGCTCGTGGAGAGCGATGCGGAGGCCGTCTTCGCCTACTGCTCCAACCCCAACGTCTCGCGCTACACCTTGTGGGAACCACACCGGACGCTCGACGATGCGCTGGTGTACATCCGGGATTACGCCCTTCCCAAGTACGAGAAGGGGATTCCCGAGCCCTTCGCGATCGTCTTGAAGGAGCAGGGCGATCGCGTGATCGGGACGGTTGGCGCCTTCTGGGCGTCCGAGCCGAACCGATGCCTGGAGCTCGCCTATGCGCTCGCCGAGCCCTACTGGGGGCAAGGGATCGTGGCGGAGGCCGCGCAGGCCGTGAGGGATTTCGTGTTCGCGGAGCACCCCATCGAGCGCCTGCAGTGCCGCTGCAAGGTGGAGAACGCGCCGAGCGCGCGCGTCATGGAGAAGGTCGGCATGAAGTGGGAGGGCACCCTGCGGGCTTCCATTTTCCATCGCGATCGCTTCTGGGACATGCATTACTATTCGCTGCTGCGATCCGAGTGGGAGCGCTTGCGCTGACGCTTCAAAGGATGACCCCCCGCCGGGTGTGCGTCCGGCGGGGGGTCGTGCTCAGAGGGGTGCGTGGTTGATGGGCTTATCTTGTCACACGGGGCCTCACGCGTCCGTGGCGAGCCGTACCCCTGACGCGTGAGCCTGCTGACGGCCGCTTGCGTGCTACTCGCCGGAAGGCGCGGCTTCGTCCAGCGTCTCGACGTACTTCATGTAGTCCGCGTAGAGCTTCTGCGCTTGTTCGCCACCCTGCGGGGACATGTAGTGGTTGAAGTCGAAGTTGATCAGCTTCGAGACGTGCGGCTTCGCCTCGTCGATCTGGCGCTTGATGGTGTCCATTCCACCCGGCTCGGCCTCGAAGCCCTGGTAGAGCTTGGTGCTGCGATGGAAGGTCTCGAGGTTCGCCCACAGCTCGACGCCATGCTTGCTGGCGGCCTTGGAGATCGCCGTCAGGTCGTGCTCGACCCGATCCAGCTGCTTGGTGGTGCCGCCGACCCCGTCTTGCCAGGCGAGGACGTCGATCCCGGCGCGCGAGAGCACCGTGTCCCACCAGTTCTCGAGGTACTTGGCGGGCATCGAGAGGGGGACGCCCGGGATCAGGTTGGTGTAGGGGGAGATCATGACCTTGAGGTCGGGCTTGACGGCCTTGGCCGCGCGCGAGATGTCCCCGTACAGGTCCCCGATGGCCTTGGCGTTCGCGATCCCGTTGACCTCGTAAGGGATGTAGAGCCCGGTCATCGAGGGGTGATGGCCGAAGCGCTCCACCAGCTCGCGGGTGTAGTCGGCCGCGTCCGTGGCCTCCTCCTTGACCTTCGAGGGAATGAGGGCCTTGAGGTACCAGTTGTCGAGGGCCTTGCCGTTCGACTCGTCGAGCTTGGTGCCCACCATGACCCCCATGCCGAGTTCGTCGGCCGCCTTCAGGATGTTCTCCGTGCTGTTCCAGAAGGTGGTGCCGTCGTAGGCGGTGTACTGGATGACCGCGGTGTCCATCCCCAGGCGCTTCATGTCCGAGAGGGTCTTGGTCCAGTATTCGGCGGGCTGGTCATCGCCGCTGATCTGGATGAACGAACCGGTGAGCCGATCGGGAGCGCGCTGCGCGCCGGTCGGGGCCGTGGCGCTCATGCTGAGGGTGAGGCGATCGCTCTTGACGGTGCCCTGGCTGGGGACCGGCGCCGCCACGGGGGCGGCGGGCTTGACCCAGGGGCTCGAAGGCCGAAACGAGGGGATCTCCATGTCGCGCTGCGCCTCCCGGAAGGTGAGTCTCTTGCTTGCCTACTTATACCCGATTTCGGCGCTCATCGTTGCCTTCGATCCGCGCTTGCGTGCGGCGTTTGTGAGCAATATTGATTCAATAACGATTAATGGTAAATATTTCGGCACTCCGCGAGGGGCAAGAGCCTGGGAATTGTGGCCGATAAGGCTGATAGGCCCGGCTCCATGCCCCTCGCTCTGGTGTTTTGATGTATTTACGCAATCGATTAATTTCATCAATATTGCTCGGCCT
>DATNQI010000038.1 GCA_036704125.1 Pantanalinema sp.
GCCCGATCGCAAGTACCTCGCCCCCACCCCGCGCGGCGAGAAGCTCGACGCGGAGCTGCGCGCGCACTTCGCCCAGGTCATCAACGAGGGCTTCACCGCCGAGCTCGAGACCGAGCTGGATCGCATCGCCGAGGCCAAGCACGCCTGGCGCGGCTTTCTCAAGACGTTCTGGGAAGCATTCACCCCGCTGCTCACGGCCGCCCAGGCGGGCGTGAGCCCGCGCGTGGCGCCGCACGCGGGCTCACGCCCGGGCGCTTCGCCCAAAACAGGCGCCCGAAAGGGCCGCAAGGGGAAGGCCGAGGCAGGCGCCTCGAAGGGCGACGTCCAGGCCCTGTTCGACAACCCGCCGTGCTATCGCTGTGGCGCCCTCATGCGGCGCGTCACGAGCCAGAAGAACGGGAAGGACTACCTCTGCTGCTCGCGCGACCGGCAGAGCTGCGACTTCATCATGGACGCCGAGGCGCTGAGCAATCCGCCTTGCCCCATCTGCAAGGCCCCCACCCGCCTCTTCCCCTCGGGGACGGCCTACGGCTGCGTGCGCTGGCGCAAGGACGGCAAGAACTCTTGCGCGGGGATCGTCAACGCGCCCGCGGCGAAGAAGACGGGGTAAGCCCTTCGCTTCACGCGGCAGGGCTCACCCCGCGAAGGGTGCCAGCCCGCTTACAGACCGGCGACGAAGCCCTTCACCGCATCGGCGAAAGCGCCGGGCTCATCGAGGTGCGGCGAGTGGGCCGAGTGCTCAAAGATTCGCAGCGACTTGCTGGCAGCAGGGGTGCCCAGCCGATCGAAGGCCGTGGCCGCCATGGCCACTGGCAAGCGCCCGTCGTGGCGCCCCCAGAGGACCAGCGAGGGCAGGCCGATCTTCCCGAGCTCGGACGTCAGGTCGATGTCCAGGAAGGCCTGGGTCAGCACGAAGCTCCCCATGACATAGCGGCCGTTGGTCGCGCCGGCGAGGGGTGCGTAGGGGCTGACCATGCCCAGGTTGACGTAGGCCATGCCGCCGCTCGAGGGGGGCGGCACCAGGGACTCCTCGAGCTCCTCGACGTGGCCCTGGTGCGCCGGATCGTTCGCCACGGTCACGACGGGGTTCTGGTCGTACCAGGAGAGGACCTTGCGCCACTTGTCGGCGTCCTGGCCGCCTGCGACCTTCTCGGCCGCGCGCTCCTTGACCCACTGCCACGAGAGGCGATTGCCTTCGACCACGCTGTGCGCACCGTCCACCTCGATCCACCCCGCGACCTTGGCCTGGCGCTTCGCGTCCAGGAGGTAAGCGGAGCCGAGGGTCCCCCCCCAGCTGTGGCCGAGCAGGATCAGCTTCCGATCGGGGTACTTCCGCTTGATCGTCTCGACCACCCCGTCGAGATCCTCGACGTACTGGGCGAGGTTGAGCGTGTCGGTGGCCGCGTCGCCACGCGAGGATCCCGACGCCCGCTGATCCCAGTAGACGACCCCGCACGCCTGCTCGATGGCGCGAAAGCTCTCCTTGGTCGAGGTGGTCAGGCCGTTGCTGCCGGGACCGCCGTGCAGGTAGATCAGGATCTTGCCCGATTGCAGGTTGCCACGCACCCAGACGGGCATGTCGGCGCCCTTGTTGCGCACGAAGAAGGCGGTGTCGGAAGCGGCGCAGGCCGCAAGGGAGCCGCTGAGGGCCGCAAGGGCGATCGCGAGCGGCAAGAGACGACGACGCGGCATGGCTAGTTCCTCAACTTCCACTGGAGACCGACCTGGGCCGCCAGGTGCGGCAAGAGGTTGGTATTGACGGGGTATTCACCGAAGGCCTGCAGCTTGAAAAAGGCG
Organism: Pantanalinema sp.; assembly: GCA_036704125.1. NCBI lineage: Bacteria > Bacillati > Cyanobacteriota > Cyanophyceae > Leptolyngbyales > Leptolyngbyaceae > Pantanalinema > Pantanalinema sp. Next base: position 1,798 of record DATNQI010000038.1, read on the forward strand.
CGCTGCCCCTGAAGGCCCAGGCGGCCGAGATCGTAGCCGAGGCCGAAGCCGACCATCGGCATCAGGGCCGCATGGCCCCCGTCGCCGACCGGGTCCACGCTCCCTGCCGCCGAGGGCGAGAAGACCTCGCCGTCGAGGCGAACGTGCATGACCCCGGCCCCCGCGCTCACGTCCGCCGAGAGGCCGAGCGGCAGGCCAAGGCGATAGCCCAGCTCTCCGGCCAGGAACAGGGCGTTGTGGCTGCGCGAATGGGTGTAGCCGCCGGCCCCGCCCGAGAGGTAGAGCTGGCTTTCTCCGGCCTGCCAGAGCGCGCGCTCGACGCCGAGCGCGACGCCCGGGTGATAGCCGGTCTCACCGAAATAGGCCAAGGAGAGTGGCAGGGGGTCCTCTTTCTGCTCGCTCGGCACGGGTGCCGCCTCCGCGCTCGGCGCCAGCACCAGGCTCCCCACGAGCGAGCCCCAGAACAGGCCCGAGAGAAAGACGTTCGAATCAATCATTGCGCTTGCGATGCCCCTTGAAAGTCACGCGGAAGCCGAGGGTGGCCCCGCTGTAGTCCCTGACGCCCGGAATGAAGAGGTAGCCTGCGCTCAGGCCCACCGCCCCGCCGACCGGCGCTGCTTTTCTCATGGGTGGGTTCCTTTCGGCAGACCGTCGTCGCTCTGGATGGAGACGAGGGTGAGGCCCAGGTCTCGCACGCTCGCAAGCACCCCGTGCAGCGCGGCTTGATCCGGCAGCATGCCGGTCATCACGGTGACGCCGGGCGACTCGACTGCGATCGCCAGCCCCG
>DATNQI010000039.1 GCA_036704125.1 Pantanalinema sp.
GGGCCGGGAAGCATGCTTCCCGGCCCGCCCTCTTTTCGTTCGCCCGGTCAGGGCGAAATCTTGCGAATGACGTCGGCGACCTGGTCGGTGACGTAGACGTTGCCCGCGGCGTCGATCGCAAGCCCGCTCATGTTGTCGAACTGCGCGTAGGGGGCATCGCCGTTGTAGAGGCCCCGGCGCCCGGATCCCGCGTAGGTGCTCACCGCGCCCTGGGGCGTGACGACCCGGACCACCCGGTTCATGAAGTCGGCGACGAAGAGGCGCCCCCGGGCGTCGAAGGCCAGGTCGTAGGGCTCGTTGAACTCGGCCTCGGCGCCCGTCGCGTCCACGTAGCCGGGGCGGCCCGAGCCGGCGAAGGTGGTGACGGTGCCGGTGGGGCTCACCTTGCGGATCTGGTGGTTCTCGGTGTCGGCCACGTACAGGTTGCCGTCGGCGTCGAAGGCGATGCCCCGGGGGCGGCTGAAGCGCGCGTTGCTTCCCTTGCCGTCGAGGGATCCCGGCTGGCCGGAGCCCGCGAAGGTGCTGATCGCGCCGCTCGGGGTGATCTTGCGGATCGCGTGGTTGCGCGAGTCGGCCACGTACAGGTTGCCCGCGGCGTCCATGGCCATGCCCCATGGGGTGTTGAGAAGGCCGCTCTGCGCCGCTCCGTCGACGAAGCCCGGCGTGCCGGTCCCCGCGAAGGTCGTCACGTTGCCGCTGGAATCGATCTTGCGGATCTTGTCGTAGGCCTCGCTGACGTAAAGGCTGCCGGTCCTGCGGTCGAAGAAGACGCCGTTCGGAGACTTGAAGCGCGCCTGCAGCCGGGCGCCGTCGCGCTGGTCGGCCGTCCCGTCGCCGGCCCAGGTGGCGACGCTCCCGTCCGGGGCGATCCTGCGGATCCTGTCGTTGCTCGAATCCGCCGCATACAGGTTGCCCGCCGCATCGAAGGTCAGGCCAAGGGCGGAGTTGAAGCGGGCCTGCTGGCTGTTGCCGTCGGCGAAGCCCGTCCCGATCCCACTAAAAGTTGTCACGCTCGGGTAGCGCTCCACCACCTGCAGGGTGCGCTCGAGCCGCATCGACCCCGCCGTGACGCGCAAGGAGGCGGTGCCGAGCGAGACGCCGTAGAGGGTGTCCCCGTCGAGGCGTACGGCGGAGCCTGCGATCGACCAGCTCGCCGTCGGGCTCTCGATGAAGCGATCGGAGGTGTCGCGGCCGGTGAGCGAGAAGGGCAGGGTCCCTCCCCTGATGACGCTCGCGTTGCCGGGGGTGAGCGTGAGAGCCTTGAGGACGGTGAAGGGGACCGCAGCGCTCTGCACCGACCCGACGGTGATCGAGAGGTCCCCGCTCTTGGCCCCGGCGGGCACGACCACCTTCAGGGTGGTGTCGTCGATCCGCTCGATCGAGGTGGCGGGCGCCGAGTTGAAGTCGACGCGCAGCGCCGTCCCCGTGGAGGTCCCGAAGTTGACGCCCGTGACGGTGACGACGTCGCCGGGACCGGCGTTGGAAGGGGTCAGGCGCTCGATGGTGGGGGCGCTCTGCGAGAGGGCCAGGTCGGGGACCTGGGTGGTCGCGTCGGACTTCACCGCAACCCCGGTCACGGTGGCGGTGCCGAGGCCGTCCTTCTTGCCCACCAGGGTGAAGGCGCCCACCGGCACGTTGAGCAGCGTGTAGGCGCCGGTCTCGGTGGTGTGGACCTGGTAGGGCAGGCCGGGGATGAAGACCTCGGCGCCGAGCAGGTTCTTGACCTCGCTGCGGCCGGGGGCGGTGACCTTGCCCGTCAGGTGGCCGGTGCGCGCGAGCATCAGGCGCAGGCTCTGGGCGCTCGTACCCACGTTGAGCTGGAGGGCCTTGACGTTGTCGGCGAGCACCGCCTCGATGTTGAGGGAGGAGCCCGCCGCCGCGCTCAGGCGGAAGCGGCCCTGGGCGTCGGTCTTGGCCTCGAGGCCCGCGGCCAAGACCCGGTAGCTCGCGGAGTTGTTGGACACCAGGCCCGCCGAGTTGTTGGACACCAGGTAACCGTGCACCGCCACGTTGGCGGCGGGCTTGCCGTCCAGGCCGAGCACCACCCCCGAGAAGCTCGAGGCGTCGCCGTCCGAGGAGAGGGGCAGCGCGGGGTACGCGGTGCAGCCGACGCCACCGAGGAGGATCAGGACCAGAAGGCCGCTTGCCCGGCCGGGATGTCGCTTCATCGTGGGCACACCTTCGCCGCGTTGAGATATTGCTCGCCTGTTTATCATCATACCCGGGGTCGGGCCTTCCTTCTCTTTTGGCGCGACGGATTCCGGTTTTTGGGGTACATTAGTGAGCGTTCACTAACCTTCTCGAGCGCGACCTTCGACCGCGAGAAACGGAGAGGCTTTCGGGCATGGCTGGCTATCACATCGTCGTCACCGTCAAGCAGGTCCCCGACACCACCGACGTCAAGCTCGACCCCAGGACCGGGGTGCTGGCGCGGGACACGATCAAGGGGATCATCAACCCCGAGGACAAGCACGCCCTGGAGCTGGCGCTTGGCCTCAAGGGCGCAGAGGGCCGGGTCACGGTCCTCTCCATGGGCCCCGAGACGGCAAGGGATGCCCTCAAGGAGGCCCTCGCCATGGGGGCCGATGCGGCCTACCTGGTCAGCGATCCGCAGGCGGCGGGCTCGGATGCGCTCGCGACGGCGCGGGTCCTCAAGGCGGCCCTCGACAAGCTCGAGCCGGCGGACGTGGTCCTGACGGGGCGACGCTCCATCGACGGCTGGACCGGGGCGGTGGCCCCCATGGTCGCCGAGCTGAGCGCTCGGCCCCTGGTCTCGGCGATCCGCTCGGCCACCCTCTCGGACGGCAAGCTCGTCGCCGAGCAGGAGTGGCAGGGCGCCTACCAGCAGGTCGAGAGCCCGCTGCCCGTCGTGGCCTCGGTGACCCGAGAGGCCAAGACCCCGCGCCTCGCGACGGCAATGGGGATCATGAAGGCCGCGAAGAAGCCCCTGACCACCTGGTCCCTGGCGGATCTCGGGGTGGAGGCGCAGGCGGTGGGCCTCTCGGGCGCGCTGACCAAGGTCGTGCGCGTGGCCCGCGTCGGCAAGTAGGAGAACGAGAATGAGCAACGACATGGACAACCCCTGGCTCGCGTGGGCCCAGACCCAGGAGGCAGCCATCGCCGAGGCGGCGAGCGCCGGCGGCACCCTCAACACCGGCAACGAGTACCGCAACATCTGGGTCTACGTCGAGACCGAGGGCGCTCTGGTCTCGCCCGAGACCCGCAAGCTCATGGGCAAGGCCCGCGAGCTGGGCGACCTTCTGGGCGCGCGGGTCCAGGCCGTGGTGCTCTCGGGTGGCGAGGCCCTCGGCAAGGACCTCGTCGGCTACGGGGCCGACACGGTGATGGTCGCCGAGCATCCTTGCCTCGAAGGCTTCCAGCTCGAGGCCTACGCCAAGGCCCTGGGGCAGCTGGTGTCGCAGTACAAGCCCGAGATGTTCCTCTTCCCGGCGAGCCGTGCGACCGAGGACCTCGCCCCTCGCCTGGCCGCGCGCCTGGGAACGGGCTTTCTGGCCGATGCGACGGACCTCGAGCTCGACGACGCCGAGCGCCTCTTGCGCGTGACGCGCCAGACCTTCGGCGAGAAGGTCCTGACGGTATCGGTGATCGCCGAGCGCAAGCCCCAGGTGGTGACGGTGCGCGCAGGCGTCTTCCGGGAGGCGGATTTCGATCGCTTCCGGGGCGGAGAGATCGCGAAGGTCGCGGTCGATCTTTCTCCGGAGGACCGTCTGACGCGGGTCCTGGGAGTGCTCGCACCCGCCTAGCCACCGGGCACTCGGTTTTAGACGACGAAGGAGCCGTAATGCGGCTCCTTCGTTTTTTTGTGCTACTATCGGGTTCTTAATACTTCATCTTGGAATATTCATTCACATGCACCTCTTCTCCGAGGCCCTGATTCTCGTCAGCTTTGCCGTCTGCTTGCTGGAAGGCCTGCTCTTCTTCCACATGGCCCGTCTCCACCAGCGCCCCTACGCGTGGCCTTTCGCGTGGATGTGCGGGGCTGCCGGCCTCTTTCTGGGGTTCTCCTTCGTCGCGCGAGGCGTGGCGCCCCCCTGGCTCGCGGCGCTCTGGGCCGGTTCCTTCTGGCTGCTCGTGGCGTTCAGCGCCGAGTTCAACTTTAGGCTGATGGGCCATCGCCTCACCCTGCGTCCCCATGCGCCCTGGATCGCCCTCGGGATCGTCGCGCTGGCGGTCCTGGTCGTCTACCCCGCCCCCTACGATCCGCCGGCGAAGCTGACCTGGCTCGTGGTCGCCGCCCTGAGCAGCCTCTTTCAGCAGGTCCTCTACCTGGGCTTCTGGTGGCGCGCCAGGACTCTTGCGCGCTCCATTCTTCTCGCATCCGTCACTTTCATTCTTCTGTCGTATGCTTGCTTCGCGCTCGGCTCCCAGCACCCGGCCGCGACCCTCTGGAGCACCGCCTTGCTGATGGTGGCCATGATCCTCCAGCCCATCGGCTGCTTTTCCCTGCTCTTCGAGAGCGTCGCCACGGAGCTGATGGAGCAGAATCGCCAGGTGGCCGAAGAGCGCCTGCGGATCAGCCAGGTGGTCGAGGAGCGCACGGCCGAGCTGGCCGAGGCCAACGCCCACCTGCAGGAGACGCTCGCCGATCTGCGCCGTCTCGACCGGCACAAGGACGAGTTCTTCAGCGTGGTGAGCCACGAGCTGCGCACCCCGGTCTCGGCGATCCTGGGCTTCTCGGAGTTCCTCGACGACCGGATCGCGGGCGAGCTGACTCCCGGCCAGGCGGAGTTCGTGGACGGGATCCTCTCGGCCACGCGCCAGCTCGGCCTCCTGGTGGACGACCTGCTGGACGTGGCCCGGATCGCCGGGGGAACCCTGCGGCTGGAGCCCCGCCTGACCTCGCTGAGCGACCTGCTGGGCCAGGCGATCGCGATCGCCACCCCCCTCTTCGAGCGCAAGCACCAGCGTCTGCAGGTCGCGATCGCCCCCGACCTGCCCACCATCCACGCCGACCCGCAGCGCCTGATCCAGGTGGTGCTGAACCTGCTCTCCAACGCCAGCAAGTTCTCGCCCGAAAGCAGCGAGGTGTCCGTGCGCGCCGACCGGGAGCCCGGCGGCGCGGTCGTCACGGTGAGCGATCGCGGGATCGGGATCGACGCCAAGGAGCACGCCGCCGTCTTCGCGCGCTTCTACCAGTCCGATCGCTCGCTCACGCGCCGCCGGGGCGGGGTGGGGCTGGGCCTGGCCATCGCCCGCGAGCTGGTCGCGCTGCACGGGGGCCACATCAGCCTGGAGAGCGCCTTCGGCCAGGGGGCGACCTTCAGGGTCCACCTGCCCGCGGCCGAGGCCAGCGACGACTTGACCTTTGACATCAAGCAAAGAAACGTTTAAGGTTTGGTTAACCATCGTCAGAGTTGGCCCGTCGTTCCGATAACCGATCCATGCATCGACCCACGTATCGAGGAGGGACCATGAAGCTTCGTCACTGGACGCACGGGCTGCTCGCGGCCGCAACGGCCCTTTCGCTCTTGGGTTGCGGCGTCGCGTCGCCCCAGGCCGGCTCGTCGCTGAACGGGGCCTCGGGCAACCGCGTGGTCGCCGAGTCCATCCCCTCGACCGCAGCCCTCGAGCGCCTGGCCGCGGCCTCGCCCGATCGCCTCATCGACAACGCTCCTCAGGAGCCCGGCGTCGAGGGCCTCTGGCCCAAGCCGCCCGCCGAGGACCTCGGCAACCTGGGCAAGATCGAGCCCGACCTGTGGCGCGGCGCCCGCCCCACCGAGAAGGGCATGGACACGCTGCTGGCGATGGGCTGCAAGACCATCGTCAACTTCGAGAACGACAAGAAGGTCGTCGCGCAGGAGAAGGCCTGGGCCGAGGCGCGCGGCATCGCCTTCGTCTCGATCCCCCTGAGCGTCATCACCCCGCCCAAGCTCGAGAACGTCAACCGGTTCCTGTCGATCGCGAACGATCCGGCGGCGCGCCCCCTCTACTTCCACTGCATGCAGGGCCGCGATCGCACCGGCACCGCCGCCTTCGCCTACCGCATCAGCCACGATCGCTGGAGCTACGACAAGGCCTACGACGAGATGAAGGCCTACAAGTTCCACACCTACCTGCTCGGCCTGCGCGGCTTCCTCGTCTGGTACGCCAAGACCCAGGCCCCCGCCGCAGCCCCAGCCCTTTAGTCGCCGAGCTCCAGGCGCCTTCGCCCCCCGGCTGAGCCGGGGGGCGTCTTGCCGCCCGGGTGGTTGCGTCGGCAAGGCTTAATCGGTATAACCGTTCAATGCGACTTCGACTTCAGACCTGCCTGGTTCCGGCCTTGCTGGCCCTCGCCCTTTCGCGCCCCGTCGCGGCCCTTCCCGAGGCCGGGCTCGACCTCTCGTCCCGGGAGGTCAAGGCCGTCGAGCAGGGCGAGGTGGTCGTGCGGCTGCGCAACACCCACGAGTCCACCCTCAAGGACGTCCTGTGCGTCGGCCTCATCAAGGCCCCGGCGGATCGGATCTGGAGCGTGCTCATCGACTACGACCGCTACGACAAGATCTTCAAGGGGATCCTCAAGACCGAGACCCGCGCCAAGGACGGGGAGGTCGAGGACCACTACTCGCTGCTCGACTACCCCTGGCCCATGGGCGATCGCTGGGTGGTCAACCGCATCACCCACGCCGCGGACCGTCGCTCCATCACCTGGCACCGGGTCGAGGGCACGGTCAAGGAGGTCGTCGGCTCCTGGCACCTGGTGCCGGACGGGGATGAGACCATGGTGATCTACAAGGTTCGCCTCGATCCCGGAATCCCCTTCATCCCCGCCTGGGCCATCGACTGGGGCAGCCAGCGCGTCGCCCCGGACATCATCCACGCGGTGCGCCGCCAGGTCCGCTGAGCACTCGCCAAATCCCCCCAAGGGGGTCGCCACCGGCCTGACCGACGCCTCGGGCGCCTGATCGTCCCGGGGACGTCGAGCCACTTCACGGCCTGCGCCCAGGGGAGCCTCGACGGCCTCGGAGTCCCGAGTGGATCAAGAGGGACCTTCGACCTGGCGCAGTAGCTCAGGCCCGCTTCCGGGGCCGCCTGGGGACGGGGCAGAGGGCGCTCGCCAGGGCCCCGTCGACCGTGTCCACGAGGATCAGCTTCATCTCGCGCAGGAGCTCGCCCGGGATGTCGGCGAGGTCCGGCTCGTTGTGGCGCGGCAGGATGACGGTGCGGATCCCGGCGCGGCGCGCGGCGAGCACCTTCTCCTTGATGCCGCCCACCGGCAGCACCCGCCCGCGCAGGGTGATCTCGCCGGTCATGGCGATCTCGGCCCGGACCAGGCGGCTCGAGGCGAGGCTCGCGATCGCGGTGGCCATGGCGATGCCCGCGCTGGGGCCGTCCTTGGGGATGGCGCCGGCGGGCACGTGCAGGTGCACGTCGCTGACGCCGAAGAAGTCCGCAGGGATCCCGAGAAAGGCGGCCTTGCTCCACACGTAGGAGAGCGCGGCCTGGGCCGACTCCTTCATGACCTCGCCGAGCTTGCCCGTCAGGCGCAGCTGGCCCGTGCCGGGGGTGGCGGTCGCCTCGATGAAGAGGATGTCGCCGCCCGCCTCGGTCCAGGCGAGCCCCGTGACGATGCCGGGCAGATCGGGCCGCTCGGCCTCCTCAGGGTAGAATCGGCGCTTGCCCAGGTACTGCCGGGCGCGGGCGGGGGTGACCAGGACCCCGCGCCTGGGCTGCGAGCCGGTCGTCAGCTCGACGCTCACCTTGCGGCAGATGGAGGCGACCTCGCGCTCCAGGCCGCGCACGCCCGCCTCGTGGGTGTAGTCGGCGATCAGGGCGCGCAGGCCCTCGGGGGTGAACTTGAGCTCGCGCTGGGCGAGGGCGTGCTCCTTGAGCTGCTTGGGGACCAGGTACTGCTCGGCGATCGCGACCTTCTCCTCGGCGGTGTAGCCCGAGAGCTGCAGGACCTCCATCCGGTCGCGCAGCGCCGGGGGGACCGGGTCGAGGACGTTGGCGGTGGCGATGAACAGCACCCGCGACAGGTCGAAGGGCACGTCCAGGTAGTGGTCGCGAAAGTCGCGGTTCTGCTCGGGGTCGAGGACCTCCAAGAGGGCCGAGGCGGGGTCGCCTCGGAAGTCGGCCCCGAGCTTGTCGATCTCGTCGAGCATGAAGACCGGGTTGTTGGAGCCCGAGCGGGAGATGGCCTGGATGAGCCTTCCGGGCAGCGCCCCGATGTAGGTGCGGCGGTGGCCGCGGATCTCGGCCTCGTCGCGCATGCCCCCCAGGCTCATGCGCACGAACTTGCGGCCCAGGGCCCGGGCGATGGACTGGCCGAGCGAGGTCTTGCCCACCCCGGGGGGACCCACCAGGCAGAGGATCGGGCCGCGCAGGCTGGTCTCGCCGAGGCGCTCGTGCTTGAGCTTGTAGACCGCCAGGTACTCGAGGATCCGCTTCTTGATGAGGTCCAGGTCGTAGTGGTCCTCGTCCAGGATCTCGCGGGCGCGCTGGATGTCCAGCTGGTCCGGGGTGGACCTGGCCCAGGGAAGGGCGATGATCCAGTCCAGGTAGGTGCGGATCACCGTGTGCTCGGCCGCTCCCGGCGGCAGCTTCTCGAGGCGCCCAAGCTCGCGCTCGGCCTCCTTGAGGACCTCGGGGGGGAGCTTGGCCTGGTCGATCTTCTCGCGCAGCTCGCTGACCTCGGCGATGCGCTCGTCCGACTCCCCCAGCTCCTTCTGGATGGCGCGCAGCTGCTCGCGCAGGAAGTACTCCTTCTGGGTCTTGCCGAGGGTGGTCTGGACCTGGCTCTGGATGGAGGCGCCCAGCTGGTGCAGCTCCATCTCGCCCGTGAGGATCTCGCTGAGCAGATCGAGCTTGGCCCTGGCCCCCTCGGCCTCGAGGAGCGCCTGGCGCTCGGCGAGCTTGAAGTGCAGGTTGAAGGCCAGGAGGTAGGCGAGCTTGTTGGGGTCCTCCAGGTTGAGGGCGATGGTCACCAGCTCCTCGGGGAAGCCCTGGAGGTTCTCGCCGTAGCGCTGGAGGAGCTGGGTGACGTTGTGCATCATGGCCTCGACCACCCGATCGTGCCCCTCCTGGTCGGGCATGGGGGTGACGTCGGCGCGGAAGTAGGGCTCCTGCTGGGTGAAGGGCCCGATCCTGACGCGCTCCACCCCCTGGACCATGATCTTGAGGGTGTTGCTCGGCAGCTGGAGCATGTGGTGGATCTTGCAGAGGGTGCCGACCTCGTACAGGTCCGAGGGCGTGATCTCGTCGCGCTCCATGTCGCGCTGGGTGGCGACGGTGATGGCCTCGCCGCTCTCGACCGCGTCCTGGACCAGGTGCACCGACATGTCGCGCCCGACGGTGATGGGCACGACCACCCCCGGGAAGACGACCATGTCCCTCACCGCGAGGACCGGCGTGGAGGTGGGGTAGCTCACGTCGGACATGGGAACCTCCCCTCGCTCACCAGGCGCGCGCAAGCTCCATGCTTAATCCCGCACGCCTCTCGAGGAGCGCGCCGATCGCACGAAGATTCAGGACGGCCTTCGTGCGGCAGGGGGGTTGCGCCCCGGGGCGGGGGGCTCAGGCGCTGTGCTGGCGGGTCTGCTCGAGGGTGGTCACGCCGAGGCGGGCCTTGGGGCGGGTCATGGGCTGGCCACCGGGGGCCAGCGCGTTCTCGCCCAGCACGTCCAGGAGATTGACGTGGAAGCGCGAGATGACCACCTCGGGGGTCTCGGCGGCCTGCACCCGGCCGTGCAGCTCGTAGCGGATGACCTCGTCCTCCAGTTCGGCCAAAAGGCACTCCGGCATGGGCTCGTCGGTCAGGCCGTGCGTGCGCAGGGCCGCCTCGACGATGATGGCCTGGGCCAGGTCGCGCGAGACGGTGTAGGCCAGACGGACGGGGACCTTGATCTCGGCGAGGGTGGGGGCGCTCAGCAGCGAGACGCCACGGCGCAGGATGCTGCTGTTGGGGATCAGGCGCTCGCCGTGGTGCTCGGTCTCGAGGCGGGTGAAGAGGTGGCCGACGGCCTTGACCCTGCCCGCGAAGCCGCCGACGCGCACGTGGTCGCCCTCGGCGTAGAGCGTGTTCCACTTGACCACCAGGCCGCCCGCGACGTTGCCGAGGGACTCGGCCGAGGCGATGAGGGCCATGGCGCCCACCGCGACCATGGCAACGGTGACGGGTAGCGAGTAGGCTCCCGGCAGGTAGGTGATGGCGACGGCGACCGAGCCGACGGCGACCGCGATCGACCCGATGCCGCCAATCACCGAGATGAGGTTGGGGTTGACGCGCCAGCTCGGGCGCCAGGGCATTTCGGCGAGGCGCGAGGCCCCCCAGGTGATGAGCCAGGCGGCGATCGTGCCGCCCACGAGCACGGCGAGCGCCGCGAGCAGGTTCTTGGCGATGGCGAGGCCCGTGCCGAGGGGGCCATTCTGCGTTTGCTTGGCGACGCGCTCGGCCTCGGCGGCCGCCTCGAGGCGCTGTTCCCAGATCCCGGCGAGCTCCTCGCGGCTGGTGCCGGCGCTGATCGCATCCGACTCGCTGACGCTCAGGAGGGCCTCGTCCCCGAGCACGACGGCAGGCCCCTTGCGCAGGCTCTCGACGCGCAGCGCGGCGATGGAGTTGGGGTCGGAGAGCCAGCCGGCGAGCTTCTCGGTGGCGTGCATGGCGCGCTCTCGGCCCGACTGGCCGTAGCCGTCGCCGATCGAGAAGACGGCCTTGCCGCCCACCAGGACGGCTTCCTGCGGCGCCTCGGCGCGGGCGGGCAGGGCGAAGCTCAGGGCGGCGGCAAGGGCGAGGCCCGAAAGGGTCGCAGCGTTCAAGCGATGGCGCATGTTCTTCACCTCTCGTGAAAGTCGTGGAGGTATCGTACCAGCCCGTGGCGGCTCGATTCCGTGTCCCTTGCACACCTTATGTTCGGTGGTTATGTTTGCTGGTGAGGGGGGGGGCGGTCGTGGTAGCATGCGCTCGGCGCCGGGCCTTGCCCTCGGGCGCGTTTTCTCCCGTTTGGAGGTCCCGCTTGAAGCTCGTCACCTTTGAGGTCGCAACCCCTCTCGGCCGGATCATGCGGCTCGGCGCGGCGATAGGCGATCGCATCCTCGATCTCAACGCCGCCTACGTCACCGCGCTTCCCGAGCTCTCGCGCGAGGCTGCCGGCCGGTTCGCCGACGTCTACTTCCCGCCCGACATGCTGCGCTTCCTCGAGGGCGGCACCCTGGGGATGGAGGCGGCCCGGGCCCTGCTCTCGCGCTTCGTGGCGGGCACCCTCGCCGAGCGTCCCGACGCCGGCGCGATTTCCTACCCGGTGGGCGAGGTGCGGCTCCTGAGCCCCTTGACCCGGGCGAACATGCTGCGCGACTTCCTGGCCTTCGAGGCGCACACCAAGCGCGGCTACGAGCGGCGCGGCCAGGAGATGCCCGCGCTCTGGTACGAGCTGCCCGTCTACTACAAGGGCAACAACCGCTCGCTGGTGGGGCCCGACGCTGAGGTGCCGTGGCCCTCTTACACCGAGAAGTTCGACTACGAGCTCGAGATCGCCTGCGTCATCGGGAAACAGGGGCGCAACATCCCGCTCGAGAGGGCGCACGAGTACATCGCCGGCTACTGCATCCTCAACGACTTCAGCGCCCGAGACGCCCAGATGCAGGAGGTGCAGCTGCGGCTGGGACCCGCCAAGGGCAAGGACTTCGCCACCGGCCTCGGGCCCTACCTCGTCACCCCCGACGAGGTGGGCGACCCGCGCAACCTGCGCATGACCGCGCGGGTCAACGGCGAGATCTGGTCGGACGGCAACTCCGGCACCTCGCACTGGACCTTCGAGCAGATGATCGCCCACGTCTCGCGCGAGGAGACGATCTACCCCGGCGACGTCTTCGGCTCGGGCACCGTCGGCTCCGGCTGCGGCTACGAGCTGGACCGCTGGGTGCAGCCCGGCGACGTGATCGAGCTGACGATCGAGAAGCTCGGCACCCTGCGCAACCGCGTCGTGCGTCAATCATAAGGGAGGATGACCGTGTATCCGCAGACCAAGGGGAAGGCGACCACCCAGGCCCATGTGGGGCTGCCCGAGGGCACCTACGAGGACGAGCACGGCCGCAAGGGCTTCTTCGGCCGGGTGTCGCACCTCTACCACACGCATCAGCCCACCGACTGGCTGCGCATCGAGGGCCCCCTCAAGCCCCGCGCCATCGACACGAACAAGCTCTCGCCCACGGACGCGACCGACGCGCTGCGGGGCATGCCCGAGACCTTCATGGCCAACGACGACGTGGCGCTCAAGGTCTCGCGACTGAGCGAGCCGATGCCCTACTGGTTCCGCAACGCGGACGGCGACGACGTGATCTTCGTCCACCGCGGCGAGGGGACCTTCGAGTGCGACTTCGGGGTCATGGCCTTCGAGCGCGGCGATTACCTGGTGATCCCGAAGGGCACCACCTATCGCCTGCTGCCTCGCACCACGGACAACTTCTTCCTCTTCATCGAGTCGAGGGGCGAGATCACCCTGCCCGATCGCGGCCCCCTGGGCCCCAACGCCGTCTTCGACTGGAGCGTGCTCAAGAGCCCCACGCCTGCGCCCGTGCTGGACGCGCCCGCGGGCGAGTACGAGGTGCGCATCAAGCGCGAGGGCCAGCTGACCTCGGTCTACTACCCCTATCACCCCATGGACGTGGTGGGCTGGAAGGGCGACCTGTCGGTCTGGAAGCTCAACGTCCGCGACATCCGCCCGGTCATGAGCCACCGCTACCACCTGCCCCCGAGCGTGCACACGACCTTCCTCGGCGGCGACTTCGTCATCTGCACCTTCGTGCCCAGGCCCTTCGAGAGCGACCCCGAGGCCATGCGGGTGCCCTTCTACCACCGTAACATCGACTACGACGAGGTCCTCTTCTACCACGAGGGCGACTTCTTCAGCCGGGCGAACATCGGGCCCGCGATGGTGACCTTTCACCCGGCGGGGATCCACCACGGCCCGCACCCCAAGGCCGCCCAGAAGGCCGCGGGCAAGGAAGCCACCGACGAGATCGCCGTCATGATCGACACCAAGAATCCGCTCAGGCTCACGCCCTCGGCCATGGCGACCGAGTGGGCCGATTACCACCTCAGCTGGCGCGTGACCCCGGAGGTCACCCCCCGATGATCATCGACCCCTCGACGCTCGACCACCAGGAGGCCTACAAGCTCCTGAACGGTTCGGTCGTGCCGCGCCCCATCGCGCTGGTCTCGACCGTCTCGGCCAAGGGAGAGCGCAACCTCGCGCCCTTCAGCTTCTTCAACGTGGTGGCCTCGGCCCCCATGGCGATCAGCTTCTCTGTGATGCGCAGGGGCACGAGCGGGAATAAGAAGGATACGATCCTCAACATCGAGGAGACGGGCGAGTTCGTCGTCAACGTGGTGACCCAGGCCATCGCGGAGCAGACGAACCTGACGTCGGCCGACTTCTTCGCGCGGGGGGTGGACGAGTTCGTGGAGGCCGGCTTCACGCCGGTCGCAAGCGAGGTCGTCGCGCCGCCGAGGGTCGCGGAGTCGCCGATCAACATGGAGTGCCGGGTCCTCCAGCTGGTGGACCTGGGCGATCGCCCAGGCTCCGCGACGCTGGTCATCGGCCAGGTTCTGCGCTTCCACGTCTGGGATGCGCTCTACCACAAGGGCCGCATCGACCCGCAGAAGCTCCAGGCCGTGGGCCGCATGGCGGGATCCGCCTGGGTGCGGACCGGCGACACCTTCGACCTGATCCGGCCCGTGCAGTCCGTTTCGACCTAGTCACCACGGCGTTTTCGTACCAAGGGGGGCCCCATGAAGCGCAGCATCCGCAGGCGATCGCTCCTCATGGCCGTGCTGTGCCTTTCCCCCCTGGCGCTCGCGGCATGCCCGGCGCCCGTCTCGCCGGTGCAAACCACGGGCAAGGTGGGGGAATTGCTGCCGAGCGAGGCGCCCGCTTCGATCCAGGCGAACGTCAAGGGGGTCGCGGTGGCCCCGCTCGCCCAGCTGACGACGGTGGCGCCGCTCACGACGGTGGCGCCGCTCACGACGGTGGCGCCCTACCGGGTGGCAGGCTACGAGGCCCTTGGCCAGCAGGGCCTGATCCCGAACGCCCGGATCACCGTCCTCGACGGTGCCATGACCCCCGTCGCGGGAGTCGAGGGCACCCGGACCGACGAACGCGGCAACTTCGCCCTGAAGCTGCCGGAGGGGCGCTCCTTCATCCTGCGCCTGGAGTTCGGCGAGGACCAGAAGATCTCCCTGCTGGCCTTCGTGAAGGCGGGCGAAGGCGGGATTTCGAGTCTGAAGCTGGACGTGCCCAGCACCCTCGCCGCCCACATGCTGCTCGAGCGGATCTCCGAGCGGCCCACCCTGCTGGAGGCGTTCGGCCAGGCAGAGCTTGATCAGGTCCGCACCGAGATCGTCGCGCGCCTGGAGCAGGGCGATGCCCCGAATCTGGCCAGGCCCGAGGAAGTCGCCCAGAAGGTCGGGGCCATCGAGGGGCGTCTCGCCGGCGTTGATTCCAAGCTGAGCGAAATCGAGAAGAAGGTCGAAGAGCTGCTCCAGAAGCCGACTCCCGAGCCGGATCCGACCGCAACGCCGAGCGCGACGCCAACCGCAACACCGAGCGCGACGCCCACCGCGGCCCCGACGGCCTCGCCGTCGCCGACCCCGAGTGCCGAGCCGACGACGGATCCGACGGCCGCTCCGCCGTCGACGCTCGGTTCTTTCTCCACCCTCGCTGCAAACGAGCTGAAAGTCGCTCGCCAAGGCCACACGGCCCTGGCGACGGCCGGCTACCTCTACGTGCTCGGTGGCTATGCCGGCGGCAAGGCGATCCGAGAGATCGAGCGGAGCAAGATCACTGGAGGCTCGCTCGGCGCCTTCGAGAACCTCGGCCAGTTGCTGACGAACTACCGCGACCAGGCCGCCTCCGTCGTCATCGGCCGGTACCTCTACGTGATCGGCGGCAACGCCGCAGCGACCGCCGGCGACCAGGACCTCGACACCGTCGAGCGGGCCGAGATCCTGGGGGATGGGGCCCTCGGTCCCTTCACCGC
This sequence comes from Pantanalinema sp., assembly GCA_036704125.1. Lineage (NCBI taxonomy): Bacteria > Bacillati > Cyanobacteriota > Cyanophyceae > Leptolyngbyales > Leptolyngbyaceae > Pantanalinema > Pantanalinema sp. The sequence continues at coordinate 14,974 of DATNQI010000039.1, forward strand.
GGTCGCGGGAGTGGACCTGGGCATGCCGCGACGGGGCCATGCGGCGGTGCGGATCGGGGACTACCTCTACGTGCTCGGCGGCAACTACGGCAAGCCTGCCGCGCTGGATCCGAACGTGCCGAAGAGCATCGTGCGGGCGCGGATCCTCTCCGACGACTCGCTCGGCAATTTCGAGACCGTTGCCGTGACGCTCAAGACGGGCCGTGCCAATCACACCTGCCACGTCATCGGCAACGACGTCTACGTCCTCGGAGGCGGCACCGCCCAGTGCGAGCGCGCGGCGATCCAGCCGGACGGCTCGCTCGGGGCCTTCGCGACCGCAGGGGCGCCAACGCTCAAGCAAGCGCGGACCCATCACGCGAGCCAGCTCGTCGGCAACAGCTTGTACGTCCTCGGCGGCTGGATCCCCGGCGCGTTCCTCGCAAGCGTCGAGAAGGCGACCCTCCAGCCCGACGGTTCACTGGGGCCTTTCGAGGTCGCAAGCGGGGTGGCTCTGCCTGAAATGCGACGCGCGGGGGTGGGCCTCCGGCTCGGCAACTCCTTGCTGTATGTCGGCGGGACCCCTGACGGCATCCAGCTCAGCGGGAAGCTCTTCTCGGCTGGCATTCAGTGATGGCCTGCGTTTGGTCTGTCACCTAACCCAGATTTAACACGTCTTTGATGGACGCTTGTCACATTTTCGCAACGCGCCGGGTATAAGGAGCGTGTCGTTACGAAAGGGAGGGCTATCATGGCGCGCCGCACCATTCATTCGAACCGTTTCCGCCAGCCCGTGGCGATCGCCGCGACGCGCCAGCTCGCCCGGCCCAGCAGGGTCGCCCTCGCGGGCCTCGGCGTCGCCGCCGTGGCGGCCGCCTTCGTGAGTCCCATCCTGTCGATCGGCCTCGCGGGCCTGATGCTCTGGCAGGCTACGCGCGCGGACTAGGCGTTCTCCTTCTTCGGGCAGGCCTTTCGGCCTGCCCTTTTTTCGTGTCCGGATGGCCCGAGTAGAGCAATCGAGCATGCCTGGGTATAAGGTTGCTAAGGAACAAAGGGGTTCCTGTTCACCGGCTTTTCGGCCGGTGACGGCAACGAGGACGATGCACCATGGCGATCACGAAAACCACCTTCCGGCTCACTCAGATCACCCTGACGGGTCCCGAGGCGATCGAGCTCACCCTGATGGCCCTGCGCGAAGTGCTGCCCTACTGCGACATCGACTGCGTCCAGCTGGACCGTCAGAAGTTCCCGATCAACTTCGCCCGCTATCCGCGGGCGATCTGGGAGCAGCTCCTCTCCACTCGGGAGTGGCACACCAAGCTGATCTACCACCTCGCCAGCAGCTTGGCCCAGACCGATCACGCCAAGCGCATGGCCCAGCAGGCCGAGTTCGCGCGCCTGGTGACCGCCCCCGAGACCCACGTGACCATCCACGGCACCATCCTCTACGAGAGCGAGAGCACGCCCGTCATGCTCCAGGAGCGCGGCCTGCCCATGGCCCGCGCCTTCGGCTGCGAGCTGCAGGTGGACGCGTTCACCGAGTACATGAAGCAGGCGCTGCGCGACGGGGGCCTCCCCGAGGATCAGACCACGCAGCGCGAGCTGTACCAGAGCATGCCCCTGGCCGACGTGGTCGAGCGCGGCAGCGCCTCTTTGCCCTAGCCTTCCAGGATCACGTAGGCCACGGCCTCGCGCTCCCCGTGGGTGAGGCTCAGGTGCGCGGCCCGAACGCCGCGCTCGGCCGCGATCGCGCCGGTGCGACCGTGCAGGACGAGAAGGGGGCGCCCCCCCGCCTCGCGCTGGACCTCGATGTCGGTCCACTTCATCCCGGGCTGCCAGCCGACCCCCAGCGCCTTGACGAGCGCCTCCTTGGCGCCGAACCGGGCCGACAGCGAGGGGCCGGGATCCTTGTGGCGCTGGCAGTAGGCGATCTCGTCCGGGGTGAAGACCCGCGCGAGGAACGCTTCTCCCCGGCGTGCCACCACCCCGCGCAAGCGTTCGATGTCCACCAGGTCGACGCCGATCCCGAGGATGCTCATGGGGCGAGACTCGCAGCGGCGCGGGGCGCGAGCCGTCTCAGCCCCGCCTCCAGCCGGTCGAGCGCCTCTGCGAGCGCCGCAGGATCGCGGTGCCCGAAGCCGACCCGCAGGGCCCCCGCATAGCCCAGGGTGCTGCCCGGCAGGCAGAATAGCCCGAACTCCTCGCGCAGCCGGGCGCAGAGCTGCCGGTCGTCCTCGGCGTGGGGCCAGAGGAGGGTGACGACGCCCACGGGGGGCACGACGCCCCCGACCAGGTCCCCCACCTTCTCGAGCCACTCGCCGAAGCAGCGGCGGTTGCGCGAGGCGATCGCCCGGTTTTCCTCGAACAGCTCCTCGCGCCGGGGCCACAGGGCCTCGATGACCTGCTCGCTGAGGCGGCTGACGCAGCAGGTGGCGTACTCGTGGTAGGGCAGGCAGGCCTTGATCTCACCGGAGCGGGTGGCGACCCAGCCGAGGCGCAGGCCCGGCAGGCACCACCGCTTGGAGACGGCGTTGGTCACGATGGCGCGATCGCTGATCGTGACGGCGCTCGGGGCGAGGTCGATCCCCACGCCCCGGTAGATCTCGTCGACCAGGAGGTGGGCCCGGGGGAGGGCCTCGACGATGCGGGCGATCGCCTGCAGGCTCGCCTGGTCCAGGCAGCGGCCGGTGGGGTTGTGGGGGGTGTTGAGCACCACCAGGCGGGTGGAGTCGTCGACCAGGGAGGCAAGCGCTTCCAGGTCGATCGCGTCGCGGGGATCCGCACCCAGCGTCCAGCGTCGCACCTCGGCGCCGATCTCTTCGGCCAGGCCCGCGAACTGGTAGTAAAGGGGATCTTGCAGGACGACGCTGTCTCCCGCGCGCAGCATGCCGCGCAGCACCGCGTGGTTCGCCTCGGTCGCCCCGGCGGTGAGAAAGAGGTCGTCGGCGTCGATCGCAAGCTCCGAGGAGATGAGGGCGCGCAGCGAGTGAGAGCCGGGCGTCGGCACGTAGCCGAACTCGAAGGCCGCAGGGCCCCAGCCCTCGGGGAAGTAGGGCGCGAGGTCCTCGCCCCTCCACGGCTGGACCATGGTGCCGCCCAGCGAGTGGGTGGCGCCGGCTTCGTATCGATTGAACCAGGCCTCGAGGGCGGGGGTGGCGAGGGGCATGAAGGGCCTTTCCAGATGAGGACGGCCCTTCATGCTAGCACGTTTGACGCTTGGAGATTTCGAGCGATACGCGATAGTGCAAGAAGGAGATTCCCTGCGGCCACTTACTTCCTTGACGCTCTTCGAGCAGGGGTTGATAATGAGGGTCATCCGTACCTTATACCTAGTAAGGAGACGTCATTCATGACCACTGCTACCGCCACCAAATACGACATCATCCCCTACGATCTCACCGGTCTGGTGGGTCTCTCGGACGAGCAGATCGCGCAGCACAAGACGCTGTACGCCGGCTACGTCAACAACACCAACAAGCTCAACGACGAACTCTCCAAGATGGTCGCCGAGGGCAAGGCCGACGGGATGGATCCGCACTTCGCCGAGCTCAAGCGCCGTCTGGGCTTCGAGTACAACGGCATGCGCCTCCACGAGTTCTACTTCAGCAACCTGAAGCCGAACGGCGGCGAGCTGAGCGCCGGTTCCGCGCTCGCCAAGGCCATCGAGGCGAGCTTCGGCTCCATCGACAACTGGAAGAAGGACCTCATGGCCGTCTGCAAGATGCGCGGCGTGGGCTGGGCCATCCTCTGCCAGGATCCCCACACCGGCAAGCTCGCCAACAACTGGGTCACCCTGCACGAGGACGGCAACTTCGCCGGCTTCAGCCCGATCCTGGTCATCGACATCTGGGAGCACGCCTTCACCGTCGACTACAAGCCGACCGAGCGTCCCAAGTACCTCGAGGCGATCTTCCAGAACATCAACTGGGCCAAGGTCGAGTCCCGCCTGCTGAGCGGGGAGGCGATCGCCAAGGCGCGCCAGACCGTCCAGCTCTAAAGTTCGCCGCGATCGGCACCGGGCCTCCTTCGGGGGCCCGGTTTTTTGCCAACTAGCCCGCTTTGAATCCGGGTATCTAGAGTAGAGACGCCTTCACCTCGCACGGGCGAAAGGAGCCACCTGGATGGGGACATCCAACAAAACCAGGCACGTTGCCGCCGCTGGCCGCCGGGGGCGGCTTGAAGGGACAGGTTCGTTGGACGCTCCAAACCGCCTGGAACTGCTGCCGCGCGGGGGTGCCCTGGTCGAGACCTCGGCGGGCGGGATCCAGTTCGGGGCGGTGCCCGAGACGATCAAGGACACCATGCGCCACGAGGGCGGGGTGCCCCGCATCTTCGTCATCCCCTCGCGCATGTTCTCCATCGAGCGCGGCATCAGCTTCGCCGACCTGGAGTTCCCGATCTACTTCAACTTCTTCGCCAAGCGCCGCAAGATCGTCGTGGTCTGCGACACGGCCCAGCGCAGGCTTCTTTCGGGGATCCTCAAGGAGGCCATCTTCGGCCCCGCCAAGATCGACCTCTCCCCCGACATGCCCGCGACGCGGCCGCCGATCTCGGTCCCCGACCTCGCCGCCGAGCTCGCGTTCTTCCGGCAGCATCCCCATCGCCCCGGCACCGAGCTGTCCCTCGACGACATGGTCTCGTTCGTGACCTTCGACCCATCGGGCGAGGCGCGGATCGAGGAGGTGACCGTGCGGCGCAAGGCGTGCGGGACCTTCGAGGTCGCCGATCGCGGCGCGATCGTCGCGACCATCGACGCCGAGCTGGACGTGCCTCCGGCCGCCAGCGAGCTGAAAGGCGAGCCCGCCCCCTTCACCCCGCCCCACTTCGGGATCACCTTCATCGGGACGGGGCACGGCTTCGACCCCACCACCAAGACGTCGGGCTGCATCCTCTGGCTCAGCGGTCGCGGCATCCTGGTGGATCCCCCCGTGGACTCGACCGAGTGGCTCAAGGAGCGCGGGGTCAACCCCAAGCTGATCGATAGCCTGATCCTCACCCACTGCCACGCCGACCACGACAGCGGCACCCTCCAGAAGATCCTGGCCGAGGGCCGGATCACGGTCTACACCACCCGCACCATCATGGGCTCCTTCTCGCGCAAGTACCGGGGCCTGATCGGCCTCGACAAGCGGCGCTTCGAGGAGCTGTTCGACTTCGTGCCGCTGACGGTGGGCGAGCCGATCCGCATCGGAACGGGCGAGTTCTGGTTCCACTACACCCTGCACTCGGTGCCGGCCGTGGGCTTCGAGCTCTACTGCGGGGGAAAGAGCCTCGTCTACACCTCGGACACCCTCCACGACCCCGACGCCATCGCGCGCATGCACGCCGAGGGCCGCCTGAGCGACGCGCGCCGCGACGAGCTGCTCAACTTCCCCTGGCACCACGACCTGGTCATCCACGAGGCGGGCATCCCTCCCATCCACACCCAGGCGAGCTACCTCGAGACCCTGAGCGAGGACGTCAAGCGCCGCATGCTCCTGGTCCACACCCAGAAGAAGGACCTGCCTTCAGGCTCCATGCTCCGAGTGGCGCCGACGGGCCTCGCCGAGACCGTGACCCTCGAGGCCGAGCCCCCCCGCACCACCGAGGCCATTCGCCAGCTCGACGTGCTCGCGCGCTTGGACCTCTTCCGGGGCTTCTCGATCGAGAAGGCCGGGGAGTTCCTGGGCATGGTCAAGACCCTCGAGTTCAAGGCCGGCGATCGCATCATCACCCAGGGGTCGCCGGGCGATCGCTTCTACATGATCCAGTCAGGGCAGGCGGTGGTCCGCGATGGCCGCAAGGATCCCAAGATCTACGGGCCCTACGACTACTTCGGCGAGACGGCGATCATCCTCGACGCCCCCCGAACCGCCGACGTGGACGCCCTGAGCGACCTGACGGCGCTCGCCCTCGAGCGGCACGACTTCCAGTACTTCCTGCGGGGCTCGGCGATCGCTAACGCCCTTCGCCACCTGGCGCAAATGCGCCTGCTCGACTCGTGGGAGCTCCTGGACGGCAGCAAGGCCTTCGGCAGCCTCACCGCCACCCAGATCACCCAGATCCAGACCTTCATGCGCAACGAGGAGGCCTCCGAGGGAGCCTTCCTCTCGCACGAGGGCGAGCCGCAGCGGGATTGCTTCCTGGTCGGCGAGGGCGAGGTGGAGGTGCTGAGCGAGGGCCGCTTGCACGCGACGATCGGTCGGGGCGGCTTCCTGGGCGAGGTTCCCTTGCTGTACGCCTCGGGCAAGCAGCACTACTCCTACCGCCTCCGCACGCCGGGGGTGGTCTACCGCCTGGGGCGCCGGGATCTGGCGGATTTCCTTAAGAAGAACCCGGGCCTGCACCTGAGGCTTTCGAGCCAGCGTTACTGAGGACGCCGCGAAGCCCCGACCGGTCATCGGTCGGGGCTTCGCGCAGCGGGGGGTCTACTTCCAGATCTCGGCGAAGCCGCGAGGGTTGACCGAGTAGCCGGTGGCGAAGTGGTTGAGCTCGGCGTCGCTCCAGCTGGTGATGTTCGGACGCCAGGGGTCGCAGATGATGAACCGGCCGTCGCTCTGGATGCCCGCGACGTAGATGAAGTGCCCCCCCTGGCCCGAGATCGAGCCGTTGAGGACCACGCCGTGGCCGCGGTTGAGGGCGGCGCGCACGCTGCCGGCCGAGGAGTCCGAGACGAACTGGGCCTGGAGGCCGACCCTGCGGGCCGCGCTCGCCACGAGCGAGGCGTTGCCGGGTAGACCGACGTCGGCGTTGGCGCCGGTCAGGCGGATGGCCTCGTTGATGGTCGCGTTGTTCGCAGGGCGGACGCCGAATGCGGCCATGGCCATGGTCAGGCTGGTCGGTGCGCAGCTCCAGCCGTTGGGCTGCTGGATGTAGATGGCGCCCCGGTTGGTGTTTCGGCCGCTCGCGGCGGGCCTGGGGGCCGGGTTCGAGGCCGCGCCACCGGGAAGCTTGAGGACCATGCCGGCCTGGATGACGTTGGGGTTCGCGATCTGATCCATGTTGAGCGCGTAGATCTCGCCCCAGCGATCGCCGTTGCCGAGGGTGCGCTGGGCGATGCCCGAGAGGGTATCGCCGCTGCCGACGGTATAGGTGCCGCCGGTCGCGGGCTTTGGCGCCGGCGTGACGGGCGGGGGGGCGGCCGGCTTCGAGGCGCCGCCGGGCAGCGTCAAGACCTGGCCGCCATGGATGACGTTCGGGTTGGAGCCGATGACGGCCTTGTTGAGGTCGTAGATCTCGCGCCAGCGATTGCCGTCGCCGAGGCGCTTCTGGGCGATTCCCCAGAGGGTCTCGTCGCCGCCGACCGTGTGGGTGGGGCCTGCGCTCGGCGCGGGGGCCGCGGGCTTCTTGGCCGGGGCGGGCGGCTCGGGGGCCTCCTTCGGCTTGGCCGGGGCCGGTGGGGCGGGCTGCTTGGTCTCGGCAGGCTTGGGGGCGGGCTTGGCTGCGGGCCTGGTGGCACGCAGGCGCTCGACCAGATCATGGAAGCTGTCCACGAGCTGCCCGTACTGCTGCTTGTTCAGGGGGGGGCTCGGGGGCGTGGTGGGCGAGCTCCCGGTGAAGACGTCCCGCCCAAGGCCGGGGGTGGCGACGGGCGGGACGACGGGCGTCATCACCGCAGGCCGGAAGACGTGCGAAGCGGTGTTGGCCTGGATGTTCGAGAGAAGGTTTTCGAGCATGGCGACCCCCGTCGACGAAGATGCGTCAAGGAGTTATCGCCCGCAGGCACCGCGATATTCTTATCTCGAATTTAGCGTTGAGTAAAGGTTGAAACGGTTCACCAGCCCGGATGGCTGAAGTAGCGCGGGTAGCGCTCCAGGGCGTGACGGAGCCGGGGCAGGCCGTCCTTGGAGGTCGGGCTGGTCTCGAGGGCCTCGGCCGCGCCGAGCATGTCGGCGACCAGCACGTGGAGGTTCGCGTCCGCCTTCGGGCTGAGCTTGCAGTTGGCCACCATGAAGTCGATCCGATCCTTCACGGTGTGCGCCGTGGCACGGGCCGCCTCGGGCGTGAAGGACTTGGCTTGCTGTGCGGTGTGGGCCTTGTGATAGGCGTCATGGATGCCCGTCATGGCCTGGCGCAGGGGCGCGTCGGTGGCCCACTTGCGACCGTGGTCGAGCGCGAGGGGGGCCGGAGCGTGCGCCGCCGCGCCGTGGTGGTCGTGGGCCGACGCGTGGTCGTGGCCGGCGGCCTGGGCCGAGCCCGCGCCGAGCGCGAGCGCGAGGGCGGCGGTGAAGAGGGTTGCCAGTCTCACGGGGCAATTTCCTTTCTCGAGAAGGGGAGTCCAAGCTAATGGACCTTCGTCGGGTCTTCATTGTTCCCGGCGAGGGGAAGTCCCCCCGGAGACGAGAAC